>JAEUKU010000173.1 GCA_016794075.1 Rhodospirillaceae bacterium | reverse complement strand
CTTCCACCTGGAGGAGTTCCTGCCCTACCGGCTCTCGGTCCTGGCCAACCGGCTGAGCCGGACCTTCGCCCGGCGCTACCAGGACGAGTTCGGCATTTCCATCGCGGAATGGCGGGTGATCGCGGTGCTCGGCGGCTTTGCGCCACTCTCCTCGAACGAGATCGGCGACAAGACGGAAATGGACAAGGCGAAGGTGAGCCGCGCGGTGGCTGCCTTGCTGAAGGCCGGATTGATCGCGCGCGAAGGCCATCCGACCGACCAGAGGCTGATCCAGCTCACCTTGAGCCGCCAGGGGCGCCGGATCTACGAGGCGATCGTGCCGCGCGCCCGGGCGCTGGAGATGGAGTTGACCAGGGGGTTGTCGCGGCAGGATATGGCGCGGATTCACGCCTTGCTCGACCAGCTCGGGGCGCGCATCGACGCGGTCGCCGGAGAGGCGGAGTGAGCGCAGCAAAAAGCCCCGGCCGTGAGGGCCGGGGCTTTCGCAGACTTTGCAGTCTGTGAAGTCTGGTTTAGGCCAGCTTCAGGTTGCCGGCGGCGGTCTTGCCGCGCTCGGTCACGACGTCGAAGCTCACCTTCTGACCTTCCGTGAGGCCTGGCAGGCCGGCGCGCTCAACGGCGCTCACATGCACAAACACGTCCTTCGAGCCGTCGGACGGCTGGATGAAGCCGAAACCCTTTTGCGCGTTGAACCACTTCACGGTACCGTTAGCCATTCGTATCTCCTAGGCTCTCAAAGCGCGGAAAATCGATCCGCGCCGTTTCGTGCCGTGCGACAGCCGCACGGCGATCTCACAACCTGATTTTGGGATTTGGCCAAAACGCCGATTGCGGCCGGCATATGACACTCGGCCTGCCGGGCCGTCAACCCCGCGGGCCGCGCCGGGGCCGGCCCACCCGGCGCGGCCGATCGGCCGGGTGTGAAATAGATATTATTATTCAGTTAGTTAGCAGATCACCGTTGCGTGTCTCAGCCCTGCCGCAGCAAAGCGAGGAATTCGCGGCGCGTGTTGGGATCCTCGCGGAACGCGCCGAGCAGGGTGGAGGTCGTCATGGTGACGCCCGGCTTGTTGACCCCCCGTGTGGTCATGCAGTGGTGCGCGGCTTCGATCACCACGCCGACGCCGCGCGGCTTCAACACCGTGTCGATGGCCGCGGCGATCTCCGCCGTCATCTTCTCCTGGATCTGCAGGCGTCGCGCGAAAACGTCGACCACGCGCGCCAGCTTGCTGATGCCGATCACGCGCCGGTCCGGCAAATAGCCGACATGGGCGTGGCCGACGATGGGCGCCATGTGGTGTTCGCAATGGCTGACGAAGGGGATCGCCTTCAAGAGCACGATCTCGTCATAGCCCGCGACCTCCTCGAAGGTGCGCTGCAGGATGCCAATCGGGTCCTTGGCATAGCCGCCGAAATGCTCGTCGAAGGCCCGCACCACGCGATCGGGCGTGCCGAGCAGGCCTTCGCGGTCGGGGTCATCGCCGGCATAGGCGAGGATGGTGCGGATCGCCGCCTCGGCCTCCGCACGGGAGGGACGGGCGCTCGCCGCGCATTCGGCGTGCATCTTGGTCAGGGCTACTGGAGCGTTCATGTTCGAGTCCGATCTGTTGCGCGCTGTCTACGGCATCCCCGAGGCACCGGATCACCGCTGACAGGACCCGGAGCGTCGCCGTGCAAGCTTGGATGGCGGAGGAGCCGGAAACGTTCCCGGCAGCGGCCCTGCGCTGATCAAATAGGAATAGGCAAAGGATCAAGACCTTCGGAATATTGCCAGAATCCGCCGGCGCGCCCACATCGATGCGTCACGCGGCGCCGCATCTGGGGAATATTGGGAGGGCGCCCGGACACCCGCTTTCATCTTCATGTCATTGTCGCGCGAGCCAGGAGGCGATCCGATGAAACTCGATATCAATGGGCAAGTGCACGAGGTCGAAGTCGATCCCGACATGCCGCTCTTGTGGGCGATCCGCGACGTGGTTGGCCTGACCGGCACCAAGTTCGGTTGCGGTATGGCGCAATGCGGTGCCTGCACGGTGCACCAGGACGGCCAGCCGATCCGCGCCTGCATCACCCCGGTCTCGGCGGTGGAGGGAGCCAAGATCACCACCATCGAAGGCCTCGCCGGCAAGGTGGCGCAGGCGGTACAGGCCGCCTGGACCGAGCTCGACGTGCCGCAATGCGGCTATTGCCAGTCCGGTCAGGTGATGGCGGCGACCGCGCTGCTGACCGAGAACCCGAAGCCCAGCGATGCCGATATCGACGCGGCGATGAGCGGCAATCTGTGCCGCTGCGCCACCTATCAGCGCATCCGCGCCGGCATCCACGAAGCCGCCAAGTCGTTGGCATAGAGCCGCTCGTCTGAGGTAACGCCATGACCTACATCAAAGCCATCCGCAAACCCGAACCCGCAATCCTCCCGGAGATCGCCCGATTCAAACCCAGCCGCCGCCAGTTCCTGGTCGGCGCCACGGCGGCCGGCGCCGGCCTCGCGGTATCCTTCCGCGTCCCCGGCGCGCGCGCCGAAGGGGCCGAGCCGAACCCCTTCAATGGCTATGTCGCCATTTCGCCCGACAACAAGGTGACCATCCTCTCCGCCCACATGGACATGGGCCAGGGCTGCTATCACGGCATCGCCACCCTGGTGGCGGAAGAGCTCGAGGCCGATTGGAACCAGCTCGTGGTCGAAGGCGGCGCCGGCAATCCGAAGCTCTACGGCAACGTCGCCTGGGGTGGCGTGGCGCAGGGCACCGGCGGTTCCTCGGCGATGTTCTCGTCCTTCGACCGCTACCGCAAGGCCGGCGCCATCGCCCGCACCATGCTGGTGAACGCCGCAGCGAAGCAGTGGAACGTGCCGGCGGCCGAGATCAAGGCGGAGAAGGGCGTGCTCTCGCATGCCTCCGGCAAGAGGGCCACTTTCGGCGAGATGGCCGATGCCGCGGCGCAGGAAGCGGTGCCGGCGGAAGTCACGCTCAAATCTCCAGGCGACTGGAAGGTGATCGGCGCGGAGGATTTCCGCCGGCTCGATTCCGGCCTGAAGGCGACCGGCAGGCAGGTCTTCACCATCGATGTGAAGCTGCCCGGCATGCTGACGGCAATGGTGGCGCACCCGCCGCTCTTCGGCGCCACGGTGAAGTCCTTCGATGCCGCCGATGCCAATGCGGTGCAGGGCGTCGTCGATGTCGTGCAAATCTCCCGCGGCATTGCCGTGGTTGCGGAGAATACCTGGGCGGCGATGAAGGGCCGCGAGGCGCTGAAGGTCGAGTGGGATGACAGCAAGGCGGAAAAGCGCGGCTCCGCCCAGCTGATGCAGGAATACCTCGCCGCCGCGGAGCAGCCGGGTGACGCGGTGACGGCCAATCGCGGCGATGCGGAGACGGCGCTGCAGGGTGCCGCCGAGGTGATCGAGGCCACCTACCAGTTCCCCTATCTGGCCCATGCCGCGCTGGAGCCGCTGGATGCCGTCGCACACAAGAACGGCGACGTGCTGGAGATCTGGGGCGGGCACCAGATGCCCGATCTCTACCAGGCCGTCGCGGCGCAGATCGCCGCAGTTGCGACGGACAAGGTCAAGCTGAACGTGATGAAGACCGGCGGCGGCTTCGGCCGCCGCGCGGTGACCGATGCCGACATCGTCGTCGAGGCGGTGGAGACCGCCAAGGCGATCGGCTGGAAGGCGCCGGTCAAGGTGCTGTGGACCCGCGAGGACGACATGCGCGGCGGCCGCTATCGCCCGATGTTCGTGCACAAGGTCAAGGTCGGTCTCGATGCCGACGGCAGGATTCTCGGCTGGCATCACCGCCAGGTCGGGCAGTCGATCCTGATCGGCACGCCGTTCGAGGCGATGCTGGTGAAGGATGGCGTCGACGCCACCTCGGTCGAAGGCGTCAACGACTCGCCCTACGCGATCGACAACTTCCGCTCCGAGATCGT
>JAEUKU010000167.1 GCA_016794075.1 Rhodospirillaceae bacterium | reverse complement strand
CGCCCGGCAGCCAGTCGGTGCGGTATTTCTGGCGCTGCTCCTCGGGGATCAGCGCGCTGCCACCCGCGATGTCGGTGCGGGCGACATAGCTGCCGATGGTGGCGTTGAGCTTCTTCTGCGTCTCCACCTCGGTCAGATAGTTGACGAAGAGCAGGGCGCCGGCCTTGTTGGGCGCGTTGGCAGGGATGCCGAGCGTGTCGCCGCCGCCGGGCAGGCCCATGGCCGGGACGTAGAGCTTCGCGCGCTTGAACAAGGCGCCCTTGCCCAGCGCCACCGCCGTGTCGTCATCCCAGGCCGCGGCCATGGAAACCTCGCCCTGGTTCAGGCGGTCGATCGAATCGTTGTTCGACGCGGTGATGACGAACTTTTCCTCATTGGCGTTGAACCAGTCCCACACCTTGCCCCAATCGGCGATCTTCGCCTGGTCCATCTCGGTGTCGCCCAGGTATTTCTCCGGCGTCTCGCCGAGGATGCTGAGCAGGACGGTCTGGACGAAGGCCTGGCCCGATCCGCCCTTCGACGGGTCGTTGACCGCGAACTGGCCCGGATTGGCGTCGAGCCAGGCGGTGAATTCGGCCCAGCTCTGCGGCGGATTGGCGACCTTCTCCGGGTCGTAGAGCAGGCCGACCTGGTTGCGGTAGACCGGCACGAACATGCCGTTGTGGACGACGCCTTCCTGCATGGTGAAGAGCGCTGGGTCGAGCTTGTCGGAATCCGGAATGACGCCCTTCAGCGGGCCGTAGAGCGCGTTGGCGTCGATCAGCGACTTCACCTCCACGCCGCCGGCATGCAGCACGTCGACGGTGCCGGCGCTGTTCGCCGCCTCCGCCACCACCTTGGCGATGTTGGCGGCGCGGTCGCCGATGATGACCTTCACCGGGATGCCGTAGCGCGCCTCGAAATCCTTGGCGGCGTCGCGCCAGAATTCCTCGCCCCACCAGGAATAGAAGACGACCTCCTGCTTCTCCGCCTGCGCCGCGGCGACCACCTGGTCCCAGGGCATCTTGAGGTAATCGTCGGCGGCAAGTGCCGTGCCGCTGACCGCCATCGCGGCGGCGAGGGCGACGCCGAATGTTCTGCGATTCATGTTGGGCCTCCTTGGTTGCATGTTGGGTTCACATCTTGCCGAAGGCCGATGACAGGTAGTCGGTCTTCAGGTAGCGCTCGGCGAGGAAGAGCAGCAGCACGCTCGGCACCATCAGGATGATGGAGACGACCGCCGCGTTGGTGCGGATGAAGTGATAGCCGAGATAGCCGAACAGGACGGTCGGGATGGTCTCGTAGCTCGGCGTGCCGATGACGAAGGTGAGGTTGAACTCTTCCAGGCTGGTGATGAAGGTGAAGATCGATCCGGCGAACAGACCGGGCAGCACCATGGGCGCCAGCACGTAGCGCAGCAGCGCGAGCCGCCCGGCCCCGAGATTGCGCGCGGCGTCGATCATGTCCTGCGGGATCGCCTCGAAGCTGGTCGCCAGGATGCGCAGCATGAAAGGCATGCTGAGCAAAGTGTGGCCGAGGACCAGGCCGACCAGGCTCTGCGCCAGGCCGAACAAATCGAAGACGCGCGATAGGAACAGCGCCACCACCATGCCCGGCAGCACGATGGGCAGCAGGATCAGCACCTTCAGCGCCTCGCGCCCCGGGAATTTCAGCCGGCCCAGCGCATAGGCGGTCGGCGCCGAGAGGATGAAGGAGAGGATGGTGGCGAGCGGCGCGATGAGGAAGCTGGTGGCCACCGCGCGGCCGATGCTGGAATAGGTGAAGACATGCTCCCATTGCGCCAGCGACAGCGAAGGCGGCAGGAAATCCGGGTGCGACCACGGATTATCCGGGTCGACCAGCGACCACAGCACTGCCATGACCAGCGGCACGCCGGTCCACAACAGCAGCAGCGCGACCACGATGGCCGACAGGAACAGCGGCAGCGAAAGCCGCCGGCGCGGCGCGAGGGTGAGCGCCGCGGTCGTCATGGCTGCGCCCCCTGCAGCAGCCGCGCCATCCGGGCGTAGAGCGCGACGAAGAGCAGCGAGGCGACGATAATGACGACGCCGATGCAGGCCGCCTTGTTCCATTCGCTCAAGGTGAAGGCGGCGGTGTGCATCAGCACCGAGAGCGAGGAGGGATAGACCGGGCCGGCGATCTTGGTGATGGCGAAATCGCCGAAGGTCATGATGAAGACCAGCGCGACCGCGATCAGCAGGCCGGGAATGGAGAGCGGCAGGATCACGTGCCAGATCACCCGCCACCAGCTGGCGCCGAGATTGCGCGCGGCGTCTTCCAGATCGCTGCGGATGGTGGCCAGCACCGAGGTGATGATGACCAGCTGGAAGGGCAGGTTTTTCCACACCTGGATCGCCAGCACCCCCCACCCGAACTTGTCGTTCAGCATCCGGACCGGCTTCTCGATCAGCCCGAGCCACAGCAGCACGCCGTTGAGCACGCCGTGAAAGGCCATGACGTTGAGGATGAGGAACGCGGCGACCAGCGCCGGCACGAAGAGCGGCACCTTCAGGATCGCCGCCAGCATCCAGGCGCCGGCGGCGCGACGGCGCAGATAGAGCGCCAGCGGATAGGCGATGAGCAGGGTGAGGAAGGCGCTGCCGAAGCCGACGCGAAGCGAGAACAGGAAGGAATCGAGGAACTGCCGGTCGGCGAGGGCGGCCCAGAA
>JAEUKU010000164.1 GCA_016794075.1 Rhodospirillaceae bacterium | reverse complement strand
ATCGAGGCCTGGAGACGCGACTACAATGAGAGCCGGCCTCACATGGCCCTTGGCAACATTCCGCCGCGTGAATATGCTTTGCAGGCAGGTGTTTCATCGAGCCCGACTGGGCTCACGGAGGTCGAAAGCTAACACAGCTTCTGGACCATCAATCCCAAGCGCTTCAGAGGCGCCATGAACTAACATTCCAGCCGGACCACTCGGTCGGGGCAGATCAATCGCGACCAGCGCTCTGCAGATGATCAGATCCTGTTCAACCTGAATGTCCTGCACCCACGGTGCCTGCGCGCGCCATTCGGTTATGTAGTCGCGCGGAATCATATTTCAGGCTCCACGTCCGCGTTGATGAAGACCTTCCAGTCGGCTGAGCGTCTTGCGTGCTCGTATGGTGCAGCCGGAAGGAGCGGCGTTGCGTCCCGCGCTTTGTCCTGCACATAGGCTTTGAGCGCGCTCGTCTTCTCCTGCGCGCCGACAAGGTCGAGGAGATAGCCAAGACGCTGCGCCCACAGCAGGGAAGCTGTCTGCGCCGCCGCGAGAAGGCGCTGCGGGTCGATCTGCTCGGCAAGCTCTGAGAGTATGGTCGCGACCTGGTCAAGGCCTCCCGCATGATGGTCATAGCCGACAAGATCGACGGCCGTTGCCTCCACCGTCGAAACCTTGATCGTGCCGCGCGGCGTATTAAAGCTCTGGACGGGCACATCGCTGATGCGCTTGCGGGCGATGAACGACACCCTGACCGCGCCGCAGGCGATCGGTTTACGGTTCCTTGCAAGAGCAACCTGGAATTCCTGGGGGCGGTGGTGCGCCGCGCCGTGATACTGCGCCGCAGAGAGGAGCGCCGCATAATATGGCGCGCCGACGCGCTCCATGAGCGCCGGGATGAACTGGTCGGCAGGCAGGCAGCCAAGCCGCTGATATTCGGGCGGCACGATGACGTAAAAGCCGCGCGCGGGGCTCGCCACAAGCCCCTGCTTGGCAAGGCGGGCCAGCGCCAGCTTGGCGGCCGCAGCCGACACGCCGAGCGCCGTGCGGGCTTCCTCGGCCGTAAAATGGTGGCGGCCACCGGCGGCGAGGCTAGTGATCAGGGAGCGGGCGTTGGATCTGGCGTTTTCCGATTTCACTATTCTAAAGTATCATTTTTCGTTACTTTAGAAAAGTAATATCGGAATATCATTGAAATCATTGACTTTTCTGAGTTGGTTGATTCCGATTTCACTCGTCTAAAGTATCATTTTTCGATACTTTAGGAGAGTGATCTCGGATCACATGTCTCGGTCCAGAGCGCGATTGCGCCGAAACATGGTCCGTCAATCCAGCCCGCTGTTCAAAGGTCAGTCCTCGGTTGACGTCGGTTGGGTCGTGAACTAAAAGCTGCCGTTGCTGGATCGAAAACGGAACGCGAACGTTGTAAGCGTCGTTGTAATCCGTTGTAAGACCCAAAAAAGCGGCTTAATTTCAAGCCCTTAGTTGGGGGATCGTCTAACGGTAGGACAGCGGACTCTGACTCCGCCAGTCTAGGTTCGAATCCTAGTCCCCCAGCCAAATCTCGTCTCTGTGTGCATCGCGTCGATGCGCGTCTGGAGCCGGTCCCATTCCGCCTGGAGCCGGGCGATCGCGTCCTTGTGGTCGTCACGAACCCATCGCCACCTAGCGCCAGTTCAAAGAGGCTCGCTTCGACGCAAGGCTGGCCACACTGCGGGCAAGGTCGGAACAGCCTGCATGCCCCTTCGAGACGGCGCTGCCGCCGCGTTGCTTGCCGGGCGCTGAGTTCAGCCCCCGAATACCGGAGCCTATCCGGCGAACTTCAGCGCGGCGAGACCATTGGTCACGATCTGCACGCCAAGGCAAAGCAGGATGAAGGCCGACAAGCGCATGAGGATATCGGTGCCGGCTTCCCCCAGCCAGCGCAGCAAGGTGGGGCCGAACCGATAGCTCAGATAAATCGTTGCCGCCACCGTCAGGGCGGCAAGCAGGCCGCCGGCGGCTGTCATGATCGGTCGCGTGGCCTCGGCGCCCTGCGTTCCCAATGTGATCGCAACCGAGATGGTGCCCGGGCCGACCGTCAACGGCATCGTGAGCGGAAAGAATGCGCGGCGCATGATCGAATCCTCCGACACGGTCGATTGCTGCTCCCTGACCTGGGCGTCGTTCCCCTGCTGCAGCATGCGCCAGCCGGCGGCCATGACGACAAGGCCGCCGGCAATCTGCACCGCGGCAATGGTGAGCCCGAAGAAGGCAAGGATGTGCGAGCCGATGAACAGCGAGACCCCCATCAGGACGAACCCACCGCTGGCGATCTGCCAAGCCAGCCTGGCGCGCGTCCGTTCCGTCGCATCGGAGGTCAAGCGCAGAAAGATCGGCGCCATCCCAAGCGGATTCACGATCGGGAATAGCCCAACAAAGACCGTCAGGAAGCTGGCAGCCAGTTCGCTCATCGCGTCTCGAGGGCTGTTGTAGGATATCTCCTGTGGCATTCTGGCACGACGCTGCACGCTTGGCGACTGCCCTGCCCCGATGCATGGGTGCCGCGATCGTAGCTTACCGTAACGTGCTCGGTTCCGGCCCGCGGCGCCCTCAAGCTGACAAGTGGATTCTTGCTCCAACTCCTCAGCGTAAAGGCACACCTTGCGCAGCGATCTGCGGTCGGCGACTTCGGCATGGTCCTGCTGCAGTTCCTGTTGACGGTCGCGGTCGCCGCGATCATGTATGCGCAGGGCGAGCGCGCTCTGGCAGGTTTCGTCAGGTTCGGTCAGCGCCTGGCAGGCGCGCGGGAACAACAATCTGTCGTGCTGGCGGCCCAGGCCGAGGGCGGCACGGGGGTGCTGGATTCCAATCTCGATACCCGCTTCGTCACGCGGAAGGGGGGATGAGGCCCCGGCAGCGGCGCGACCCGGTCACCCCGGCCTGCCATCCGGCCGGGGCATGACCAGCAGCGGCAGATAGCGCAACGCGAAGAGCAGGAACCCGGCCGACCACAGCATGCCGCCGAGCGCGATCAGCGTCGCCTCCGCGGCGAAGAGTGGCCCCGCCACGCGCAGCAGCGCGCCGCAGGTGACCAGATGATAGGCGACGGTCACGGCGCGCCCCGCCAGCAGCTGGCGGCCGGTATGGCCGAGCGAGGCGCGGCTCATCACCGCGAGGATCATGGTGCCGAAGGCGCCGGCGGTGAAGGCATGGATCGCGGCGGTCTCCGAAATCGCGGTCGTGAGATGCGCGGCGGCGCTGAGGGTCAGGCCGAGCACCAGCCAGCCATAGCCGAGATGCAGCACCCAGACCAGCGGCACACCCCAGGTCTTCCAGCCCTGCCAGCCGAGGAAGCGCAGCAGGTTGAAGCCGGCTGCGATCGCCGCCACCACGCCGAGCACGAGTTCCGGCAGCTGAAGCGCCGTCGCCAGGACGAAGGCGGCGAGTGACAGGATCGAACCGAGTTCGAGCGGCCGGCGCGCCTCGATCGCCAGCGGCCGGCCGGCCATCTTCATGCCGCCCTGGGTGAAGGCGGGCACGATGCGGCCGCCGATGATGCCGACCATCAGCGCGAAGACCGCGATGCCGAGGCGCAGCGCCCAGCTTGCCGAAAGGCTGGAGAGTCCGAAGCCGTCGAAATGGACCGCGGCATTGATCGCCGCCAGCAGCAGCAGGATCGCCACCATCACGCCGTTGCGCCTGCCGGCGCGCAGGATGATGCCTGGGCCCAGCGTCAGCGCGAGCAGCGGCAGGAACGCGAGGTCAAAGACGCGGAACAGCAGCGGGTCGGGCAGGAAGGCGGCGATCCGCGCCGCCAGCCACACCGCCACCAGCAGCATGAGGCGCGGCCCCTTGAGCGCCGGCAGGCCGGTCCAGTTCGGCACCGCCGTCAGCAGGAACCCGGCCAGCGCGGCGACGGCGAAGCCGAACAGCATCTCATGCCCGTGCCAGATACTGGACGGCATCGCCGGCTGCCAGGCGAGATCGCCGCGCCAGATGGCGACCCAGAGCGGCACGGCCAGCGCCGCCTGCAGCCCGGCCAGCAGGAAGAAGGGACGGAAGCCGTATTGAAACAGCGCGACTCCACGCGGTGCAGCCTGGCGTCCGCCGGATTCGTCGATCGTTACCGGCATGTCACTGCACCAGGGGCGAATCGGCGGCGGCGATGGTGAAACCTTCGATCCGCGCCTGACCGGCGAGCAGCATCAGGTATTGCCGGGTCGCCGTGTGGAACGAGCGATCGCGCAAATATTGCGCGATGTGCCCGCGCACCGCCTCATACGGCAGCATTTCGCCGATCAGCTTGCGGTCGAGCGCAATCACGTGCACGCCGTAGCGCGTCTCCACCGGCAGCGGGCAGAGTTCGCCCTCCTCCAGGCTGAAGACATAGGTCTCGAATTCCGGCACCGTGTCGCCGCGGGTGAGCGCCCCGAGCCGTCCGCCCTGGTTGCGCGATGGGCAGGCCGAATAGGCCACCGCCAGGCTGCCGAACAGCTCCGGCTCCGCCTGCAGCGAGGCGATGAGGCGCAGCGCCTTTTCCTTGGCGGCGTCGCGGCCCTCGAAATCGTCCGGCGCGCAGGCGATGAGGATGTGTCGGGCCTCGTATTCGTCGGCGGAGCGGAATTTCGCCCGGTTGTTGTCGTAGAAGCGCCGGCAGGTCGCCTCATCCGGCTGCGGCACCTGCACAGCGCGCTCGACCAGGGCGGCGATGCGGGGATCGTCGCCGAGATCCTCCGCCTCATCCGCGCCGGCGATGCCCTGACGCTCCGCCTCTTCGATCAATAGACGCTGCAGGACTAGCGCCTCGATCGCGTGGGCGCGCGCGACCGCGAGCGAGTCCGCTGGATGGTGCTGCATCTCCCGCGCGATCTCCGCCTCTGGGATCTCGCGGCCGTTGACCCGGACCGGCTGGGCTTCGCTCATCTGCGCCGTGGCCATGTCAGGCGATCCGCTTGGCGGCGCGGCGGCGCACGATCTGGTAGGGCCGGAAGGCGTAGAACACCGGCGCGCTCCAGATATGCACCAGACGGCTGAACGGGAACACCAGGAACAGGGTGAAGCCCAGCACCAGATGCGCCTTGTAGACCCAGGGCAATGCCGCCAGCGTTTCCACCTCCAACGCGCGGAACGTGACCAGGCGCTGGCAATACTCGGCGAGGATCACCATGACGCTGCCGTCGAGATGATGACTCGAGGAATAGATCGAATAGAGGCCCAGCACCAGCTGCACCCAGATCAGCAGGACGACAAAGATGTCCATCTTCGAAGACGTCGCACGGATCCGCGGGTCGGTCAGCCGGCGATGGATCAGCAGCGTCAGGCCGATGAAGCAGAGCGTGCCGAAGATGCCGCCGGCGATCATGGCCAGCAGCTGCTTCTGCTCCACGGTGACGAACATGGTGTAGACGCTGTGCGGTGTCAGCAGGCCGGCCAGATGGCCGAGGAACAGCAGCAGGATGCCGATGTGGAACAGGTTGGAGCCCCAGCGCAGCTGCTTCTGTCGGAGCAGCTGGCTGGAACCGGAGCGCCAGGAATACTGCTCGCGGTCGAAGCGGATCAGGCTACCCAGCAGGAAGACGGCAAGACAGAGATACGGATAGATGCCGAAGGCGAAGGTGTTGATGTAGTCGATCATTTGCGTGCCTCCCGGCTGCGTTGCGCCGCGTCCAGCGCGTTTATGCGTTCCACCATCGCCCCGGCGGGGCTGCAGCCGCCGCCTTTCTGCGGGTCATTCTCCGGCCCGAAGGTGACGGCGGCCTCCTCCCAGGCGCGATCGAGTGCCTCCGGCGTGTCGTCGGCTTCTTCCGCCGCGCCCTCCACCTGCGCGGGTTTCAGGCCGGCCAGATCGAGCAACGCGGCAAAGATTGCCTGGTAGCCGCTGTCGCGCTCGACCAGGCGGGCATGGATCGCCTGCAGGATGGCACCCACGTCGCCCAGGCTGCGTCGCGCCTGCTCGGGCGGGAGGATCGACAGATACTCGAGATACATGGGCAGGAAATCCGGCAGCTCGCTCGGATCGGCCAGCAGGCCGGCCGCCGCGTAGAGCTCGCCCAGATTGACCATCGCCATGCCGCGGTCGCGCGATTCGCCGTGCACGTGCTCGAAGAGGTGCAGCGACACGCGGCGCGAGCGGTCGAACAGGCCGACATACGCCTCCTGGGCGTCGATGAGGTCCTGCGCCTGCAACTGCCCGGCAAAGGCGGCAAGTCCGGCAAGGCGATCGCGCCCCAGCAGCCCTTCCTCCGCGATCGCCCCGAGCAGCTCAGGCAACGCGCCGACCCAGTCATGCTCCGGATAGGTGAGCATGCGCCCAAGGGCCCGGTAGCTGCGGGTTCCGGCGCTCGCCATTATGCGTGCTCCTTCGGCGCCCTGTTCTTCGGCTTCTGGCCGAACAGGCTCGCCGTGCTGCTGCCGTCGGAGCAGCCATTGCCGAAAGTGAAGCCGCAGCTGGCCTTCAGGTCATAGGCGTTCTCGGCGTATTCGCGGTGCGTCGAGGGAATGACGTAGCGGTCCTCGTAGTTGGCGATCGCCATATAGCGATACATGTCCTCGACCTGGGCCTTGGTGAGACCGACCTTCTGCAGCACCGCATCGTTCTCGAAGCCGTCGACGTGGCGGCCGCGCATGAAGACGCGCATCGCCGCCATCCGGCGCAAGGCCGCCGCCACCGGCCGCTCGTCGCCGGCGGTCAGCATGTTGGCGAGGTATTTGAGCGGGATGCGCAGCTTGTCGATGTCCGGCAGGTCGCCGTCGAAGCCGATCTTGCCGGCCTCCGCCGCCGCCTGGATCGGTGAGAGCGGCGGGATGTACCAGACCATCGGCAGGGTGCGGTATTCCGGATGCAGCGGGAAGGCGATCTTCCATTCCATCGCCATCTTGTAGGTGGGCGAGGCCTGCGCCGCGGCGAGCCAGGCTTCCGGCACGCCGTCCTTGCGGGCCTGGGCCTGCACTTCCGGATCGTTGGGGTCGAGGAAGATCTTGAGCTGCGATTCGTAGAGATCGGTGGTCAGCGGCACGCTCGCCGCCTCCTCGATCCGGTCGGCGTCATAGAGCAGGACGCCGAGATAGCGGATGCGACCCACGCAGGTCTCCGAGCAGACCGTGGGCTCGCCCACCTCGATGCGCGGGTAGCAGAAAATGCACTTCTCCGCCTTGCCGCTCTGCCAGTTGTAGTAAATCTTCTTATACGGGCAGGCCGAGACGCACATGCGCCAGCCGCGGCACTTGTCCTGGTCGACCAGGACGATGCCGTCCTCCTCGCGCTTGTAGATCGAGCCCGAGGGGCAGGAGGCGACGCAGGTCGGGTTCAGGCAGTGCTCGCACAGCCGTGGCAGGTAGAACATGAAGGTGTTCTCGAACTGCCCGTAGATCTCCTTCTGCACGTTCTCGAAGTTCTTGTCGGCGCTGCGCTTGCGGAACTCGGTGCCGAGGATCTCCTCCCAGTTCGGGCCCCATTTCACCTTGTCCATACGCTGCCCGGTAATGAGCGAGCGCGGCCGGGCGACCGGCGCCGTCGGCATCTCGGGCGCCGATTGCAAATGCTCGTAGTCGAAGGTGAAGGGCTCATAGTAGTCGTCGATCTCCGGCAGATGCGGGTTGGCGAAGATCTTGGCGAGAACCCGCCACTTGCCGCCGATGCGGGGCTCGATCTTGCCGTTGGCCTTGCGGCGCCAGCCGCCCTGCCACTTGTGCTGGTTCTCCCATTCCTTGGGATAGCCGATGCCGGGCTTGGTCTCGACATTATTGAACCAGACGTACTCGACGCCTTCGCGGCTGGTCCACACGTTCTTGCAGGTCACCGAGCAGGTGTGGCAGCCGATGCACTTGTCGAGGTTCAGCACCATCGCGATCTGGGCGCGGATTTTCATGGCTGCTCTCCTATTC
>JAEUKU010000125.1 GCA_016794075.1 Rhodospirillaceae bacterium | reverse complement strand
CTCGTTGACCAGCACGGTCTGGCCGCTGGTCATGGCCAGGCCCGCCTCGCTGTCGAAGATGATCAGGTGGATGAAATAGACCTGCCCCGGGGCCGCCGGCTCGGGGTTGCCGTGATAGAACATCGGCCAGTCCATCCAGTTCGGCGCGAAGGTGGCGCCGAGGCTGTAGCCGGTGGCGTTCATGCGATGCGCCGCGTAGCCGGCGGCATCCAGCACCCTGGCATGGGCGTCGAACACCTCGCCGATCGGCCGGCCCGGTTTCAGCGCCGCCTTGCAGGCTTCCAGCGCGTCGACGGCGACCTTGTGCATCTCGACCTGCCGCGGCGGCACCTTGCCGACGGGGATCGTGCGCATGAGGCAGGAATGGTAGTGGCGGTAGACACCGGCGAATTCCAGCGTGAGCTGGTCCTGCGCGTCGAGCTTGCGCCGGCCGGTCTTGTAGCGGCAGAGCAAAGCGTCGGGGCCGGAGCCGATGATGAACTCGTTGGCCGGATCGTCGCCGCCGCCCCGGATGATGATGGATTGCATCGCCGCCAGGATCTCGCCCTCGTCGGCGCCGGGCTTGGTGAGGCGGTGCGCCTCGTCGAGCGCGAGGTCGGCCAGCTCCGCCGCCTTGCGCACATAGGCGATCTCGGCCGGGCTCTTCACCAAGCGCAGGCGCGAGACGAGGTCGGAGGCGTCCTGCAGGTCGGCGAAGCCGTCGAAGGCCGCCTGCAGCCGCATGCCGCTGCGCGCGGTGAGGCCGTAGGATTCCCATTCGACGCCCAGCGTCTTGCCCGCGCAGCCGAAGCTGCGCAGGTATTCGCGCAGCTCGGCGGCCGCGTCGGCATTGGGCGCGTCGATCCAGATGCGGATGTCCTTGATGTCGGACGTGTTCTGCGCCTGGCGCAGATCGGGGGCGCGGGTCAGCAGCATCATCCGCCCGTCGGCGCCGAGATAGAGGCACTGGAAATAGACGTAGCCGAAGGTGTCGTAGCCGGTCAGGTAGTACATGCTCTCCTGCCGGAAGATCAGCAGCCCGTCGAGGCCGCGCTTCTGCATCAGGACCACCGCGCGCTCGCGCCGCGCCGCCAGTTCGGATTCGGAGAAATGCAGGGCCATCTGATTCGTCCTAGTAGAGGCGCCCGCCATTGGGCACGGAAAGGCTCGGCTGGATCAGGACGACTTCACCGCTCTCATCCGGGAAGCCGAGCACCAGCACCTCAGACATGAACTTGCCGATCTGCTTCTTCGGGAAATTGACGACCGCCGCGACCTGGCGGCCGACCAGCTCGTCCAGCTTGTAGCGCTTGGTGATCTGGGCCGAGGAGCGCTTGACGCCGATCGCCGGGCCGAAATCGACGCTCAGCTTGTAGGCCGGTCGCCGCGCCTCGGGAAACGGCTCCGCCGCCACGATGGTTCCGACCCGGATATCGACCTTGCGGAAATCGTCATAGCCGATCTCCGCCGCAACTGCCTCAGCCTGCCCGTCCGCCATTGTCCCGCTCGTGGTTAAGAACGACCGGCGGGGAGACTACAGGAACAGGGCGGCCGATGGCAAAGCGGGTCCGCCGGCTTCCCGCCCTGGTTGAGTTCTGCTAGACTTTTCGCGGCAGCTCGGGGGGCCGGAATGAGCGGGGATCGTCTCGACAGAGGTTTCGTGAACTGGCGCGGACAGCGCGTTTTCGTGCCCTGGTTCGGCGCGCCGCGAGTGGCGCCCTCTGCCGAGGACGAGGTTCGGGTGCTGAAGAACCGCTTCCGGCTCGACTGGATCGTGGCAGTGACCGTGGTGCCGTTCCTGGCGGCTGGCGCCTGGATCGTCAGCCGCGAAAGCCTGCTCGCGTTGGTGCTCGGCCTCTGGGCGGTGTTCGCGGGCGTCGTGCTGATCGAGCATCGCCGCGTGCGCCGCTGGCCGCGCCTGACGTCGGCGCGGTTCTCGCGCAGCACCTTCCTGTTGAGCTATTACCGGAGCCTGCCGCGGGGCGAGCGCGTGAGCACACTTTTTTGGAGCGGGCTCGTTGCCTTCCTGTGCATCCAGTGGCTGTCGACCCTCATTTCAAATTTCACGCCGGCCACTGCCGGAGACAGCCGGTCCGCCGCCATGTTCGGGGCACTCCTGTTCGCGCTCCTGGTGCTGGCTTTCCTCGCCTTGCGCAATACCGTGATCCTGCTGCTTTCGTTCAAGCCGGAAAACCGGCGTGCACAAGGCACGGCATAGGGGCGGTGCGGTGCTGAACGACGCGCCAATGGAAGTGGGCAAAGTCCGGGATGGGTTCCTCACGGATGCTCACAATCGCCGGATTTACTTCCCGCCAATTGGCGTCCCGCGGCGCATTCCGACGCCGGCGGCAGAAGCAAAATTCCGAGAGAACATCATGTGGAGCAGTGCCGTTGGCTGGTTCCTGTCTGCCGCGGCGATGTTCGCGGTGATCTTTGTACCGAACACCTCGGGCCGAGGTAGCGGAATCTTCTTCTTTCTCATTTTGGCATGCCGATATCTTGGCGCGTCTCTTTTCGCGCACCGGCTGCCGCCGCTTGACGATCCAACGATCACATATCGTCGAGCGATCCAAGAGACTTATGTGCAGAGATCGTTCCCGTGGCTTTGTATGGCCGTGCTGATTGGGGTGGCGGGCTTGATCGGCTTCTCGATGGCGCCTGGCTTGTTGTGGTTCTGGAAGGATTGGGATGCTGAGTCCGACCTGGATCGCTATCTCGGTCTTTACACGACGTCAGCCGTCTCCCTCGTGATCGCGGTGATGTGCATTTTCTGGACCCGACATCTGATCGCCGCGTTGCGCCTCAAGATCCAAGGCAATCAGCCGCGCTCCATAGGTTAAAAGAAAAACCGCCCGCTGCGGGGGGATGCAGCGGGCGGTCACTCGTCGAGGATCCGCGCGATTGGGGGAGGGTGCGGACCCTCTCTCTTGGGCCGTTTGACCGGCCCAAACGGGGCCGGCGGAAACCGGCGGAGTTTACTTCTTCGCAACCTTCGCGACGGCCGACTTCAGCTCGTCGATGTTGGCGACGACGCGCTTGGAGATCACGTCGACGGCCTCGCTCTGCGACTTCTGCAGGGTGTCGACGGTCTCGCGGATGTTGACCAGCGCGTCCTCGAAGGCGGCCTTGGCGAGGTCGGCCTGCTTGGCGAACTTGTCTTCCGGGGTGCCGGCGGCGGTCATTTCCTTGGCGACCTTG
>JAEUKU010000108.1 GCA_016794075.1 Rhodospirillaceae bacterium | reverse complement strand
TCCTGCTGCAGCGCATCGTCGTCGAGGCGCTGGTTCCCTTCGAAGGCCAGCTTGTTGATGATCGGGTTCTCGGTCACCGCCACCACCAGCGCGTTGCCGTCGCGGCGGAAGTTCACGTCGGCGAAAAGACCGGTGGCAAAGAGGTTCTTCAACGCCTGATCGATGCGTTGCGCGTCGAACGGATCGCCGGGGTTGATCTGCATGTAGGAGCGGACCGTTTCCGGCTCGATGCGCTGGTTGCCTTCGATGCGGATTTCCTGAATCGGGTCGCCAGAGGAAATGGACTGCGCCGCAGCCCCGGCCATGACGCCGAAAAGGGCGCAGCAAACCACCCCTACGATCAGCGTAAGCCTCTGGAAAAACGCCATTTTTTGAGCCCGACTTAGGTAAAGACGCCCTTAATATAGTCGATCACGTCGAAATAAACCAAGTCGTTCCAGGTGGCGAACAACATCAGCCCCAGGACGAAGGCGATGCCGACACGGAAGCCCCATTCCTGAATGCGCTCGCCGAGCGGCCGGCCGCGAATCGCCTCGAAGGCGTAGAAGACCAGATGACCGCCATCGAGCATCGGCACCGGGAACAGATTTACCAGGCCGAGATTGACGGAGAGGATGGCCGCGAAAAAGATCAGCGACCACATACCCGCCTGGGCGAGCTCGCCCGACCAGTATCCGATGCGGATGACGCCGCCGATCTCCTCGGCGGGGCGCACGCCGGTCACCATCTGCCAGATGCCCTTCAGCATCAGGCCGCTCATCTCGACCACGCGGTGTGCACCTTCGACCATCGCCTGGCCCGGCCCCATCTCGATTCGGATGCTGGCCTGCGCCGGTGAAATCCCGAGCCGTCCCACGCGCACGTCCTTGCCCCGGATATCCTTTTCGATGGCGATCTCCGGCTTGACCAGCACCGACGTGGCCTGGCCGTTTCGCTCGTAGGTCAGCGTGAATTCCTGATCCAGGTTCAGGCGAACGAAATCGTGGACCTGGTCGAAGGTCTGCACCTCCGAGCCGCCCAGCGCGACGATCCGGTCGCCCGGCTGCAGGCCGTGGCGTTCCGCCGCCGAGTTCTCCACCACCTTGCCGACGACCGGCGCCGCCACGTCCTTGCCGTGCGCGGCGAAAATCAGCGCGAAGACCAGCGCCGCGAAGATGTAATTGGCAGCGGGCCCGGCGGCGACGATGGCCATGCGCCGCCAGACGCTCTTGTGGTCGAAGGCCACAGCGCGCTCCTCGGGCGTCAGGGCGTGGCCCGATTCGCCCTCCAGCAGATTGGCGCCCTGGCCGAACATCTTCACGTAGCCGCCGAGGGGAATGGCGCTGAACTTCCAGCGCGTGCCGTGACGGTCGTTGCGGCCAAAGAGCTCCGGCCCGAAGCCGATGGAGAAGACCTCCACCCGCACGCCGCAGAGCCGCGCGACCAGGTAGTGGCCCATCTCGTGGACGAACACCAGGATCGTCAGCAGCAGCAGGAACCAGAAGCCGTATTTCGGGATGGCGGCCAGGACTTCCATGAGGGGATTCGCCTAATGCTCGTTGTTGCTCGTGACTACTCTGCCGCGTTGCGGCGCCGGTGGGCGACGACTTCGGCGGCGCGCCGCCTGGCCTCGGTATCCAGGGCCAGGATCTGGTCCAGCCGCTCGATCTCGCCGCCCGGCAGGTCGCCCAGCACCTGCTCGCAGATCGCGGCGATGTCGGTGAAGCGGATCTGGCGGTCGAGGAAGGCGGCCACCGCGATCTCGTTGGCGGCATTGAGGACCGCCGGCGCACCGCCCCCGGCCTTCAGCGCCTCGCGCGCGATGCGCAGGGCCGGAAAACGCGCCGGGTCCGGCGCCTCGAAGGTCAGCTGCCTGATCTTGCCGAAATCCAGGCGGTCCGCCGGCGCCGCGATGCGCTTCGGCCAGCCCAGCGCATAGGCGATCGGCGTGCGCATGTCGGGGCTGCCCAGTTGCGCCAGCACCGAGCCGTCCTTGTAGGCGACCATGCTGTGGATGACCGATTGCGGATGCACCAGGATCTCGATCTGGCTCTCCGGCAAGCCGAACAGGTGGTAGGCCTCGATCAGTTCCAGGCCCTTGTTCATCATGCTGGCGGAATCGACCGAGATCTTCGCGCCCATGCTCCAGTTCGGATGCGCCACCGCCTGTTCCGGCGTCATCTCCGCCATCTCGGCGACGCTGCGCTGGCGGAACGGGCCGCCGGACGCGGTCAGGATGATCTTCTCGATCGCGTCCACATGGTCGCGCTCGAAGACCTGGAAGATCGCGCTGTGCTCGGAATCGACCGGC
>JAEUKU010000049.1 GCA_016794075.1 Rhodospirillaceae bacterium | reverse complement strand
CCGAGGCGATGATCGAGGGCCGCAAGACCATCCTCTGCGGTTCCAACAACTATCTCGGCCTCACCTTCGACGCCGATTGCGTCGCCGCGGCGCAGACCGCGCTGACCGAGTTCGGCACCGGCACCACCGGCTCGCGCATCGCCAACGGCTCCTATTCCTGCCACAAGGCGCTGGAAGCCGACCTTGCCGATTTCTACGGCAAGAAACACTGCATGGTGTTCACCACCGGCTATCAGGCCAATCTGGGCGCCATCTCGACCCTCGTCGGTCCGGGCGACTACCTGATCATCGATGCCGACAGCCATGCCTCGATCTACGACGCCGCGCGGCTCGGCCACGCAACGGTGATCCGCTTCCGCCACAACGACCCGGCCGACCTCGACAAGCGCTTGGCGCGCCTCGCCAACGAGCCCGGCAACAAGCTGGTGGTGGTCGAGGGCATCTATTCGATGCTGGGCGATCACGCGCCGCTCAAGGAATTCGTCGAGGTCAAGAAGAAGCACGGCGCCTATCTGCTGGTCGACGAGGCCCATTCGATGGGCGTCATGGGCAAGACCGGCCGCGGGCTGCTCGAGCATGACGGCGTCGATGCCGATGTCGATTTCATCACCGGCACCTTCTCCAAGAGCATGGGCGCCATCGGCGGCTTCCTGATCTCCGACCACGAGGATTTCGAGATCCTGCGCGTCGCCTGCCGGCCCTACATGTTCACCGCGTCCATGCCGCCCTCGATCGTCGCCTCGGTGCGGCAGTCGCTGGCGCATCTGCGCAAGCATCCGGAGCTGATGACCAAGCTGTGGCGCAACGTCGACACGCTCTATCACGGCCTCGAGGCCGCCGGCTTCAGGCTCGGCCGCCAGAAGGGCCCGGTGGTCGCCATCCACATCAACGACCCGGCGCTCGCCGCGCGCGCCTGGCACGGGCTGTTGCAGGATGGCGTCTACGTGAATCTGGCACTGCCGCCGGCAACGCCCAGCGGCACCGCGCTGCTGCGCTGCTCGGTCTGCGCCGCGCATTCGACGGACCAGCTGCAGCGCGTCATCGACGTGGTGACCAAGGTCGGCCAGGAGCTGGGCCTGATCGCTGATCCTTCGGTGCGGATCGCCGCGGCCGAGTAGTCACACCGTCGTCGGGAGTTCCGCAACAGCGCGCCGTCGTGGCGCGCTGTTGGTTTTTGCGGTCAGGCCCGCTGGGTCGTCGCCACCTGATGCCGGCGCATGTTCCGCCGCAGCACGGCGAAGACCTGCCAGATGCTGCTGTAGAGCGTCTGGTGGTAGCCGGAATTGGCCGGCAGCTGGGTCATTAGGCGGCGGTGGCATTCCGGCATGTTGTGGTAGGGCATCGCCGGGAACAGGTGGTGGATGGCGTGATAGCGCAGCCCCACCGGGAAGATCAGCTCGTGCAGCCAGGGCGTGCCGACCACGGTCACCGATTCCAGGAACTGCGCCTCGTGGCTCATCGGCTTGCCGTCGGAGAGGAACAGGTGGCCAGCCAGGTTGCGCAGCCAGTTCCAGAAGACCGCCACCACGCTCAGCACATAGAGTTCGATGATGTATTCGAACGGCAGAGTGCCGCTGGCAAACAGCGCAACGACAAACAGAAGCCAAAGGAAGCAGAGCACCTCGCCCACCACCCACCAGCGATGATCCTCGCCGCGCGGCACGTCGCGCCGGTAGCCGGGGTTGGAGATATAGGACGAAGCCGACCGCCAGACCCAGGCGCGCATCCGCGGGCTGATCCAGGCCAAGGGCGCCAGGATCAGGAAGCGGACGATCCCGAAGATGGGAATCGCCAGCACCTGGGCGAAATACAGCGCGATGCGTCCGGGCCCACCCAGGCCGAAGGGTTGATACTCGCCATCCTGTGCGGTGCCGTAGTAGCGCCGCGCGTGATGGTCGGTGTGGTTCGCGTACATGAAGGACGGCGTCAGCATCGGCACGCCGTAGATCAGGTTCCAATAGGCCTTGAACGCGGTCATCTTGCCGCCCGGCATGTGGACGACCTCATGGATGAAGACGCCCGCCCGGAACACGCCGAAGGTGGCAACGAAGAACGCGGCAACCTGCAACGGCGACCAGTTGGGCGCCATGAAATAGACCCAGACCGCGCCGTACCCGATAACGGCCGAGAGCGTGAAGTCGGCGAAATAGATGACGGGGTTGTGCGACATGAGGTCACGCACCAGGCGCCACGCCTCGGGAACGGCAAATCCCGCCGGTGTCTCCTCTTCAAATCGCTGTTTCCGCTCGGGCATTGAAGGCTCGATTCCATGCGGTCCGGCGCGCCCTGTGCCGCGCCGCCAACGCCTTGTTAGTACTACCGAAAGGCGCCCCGCCGGTAAAGTCTCCACGCCAGCACGGGGGCCGACAGGATTGGATGCCGCCGCTGCCAGTCGGTGACCTGGAGTTCCACGCCGGAGTGCCGTCGTACCTTCCACAGCACGTAGTCGACGCCGCCCTGGAACGTGAAGGCGGCCTTCGCCAGCCGCGCGAGGTTGAGCAGCTTGCCCACGCGCCGCCGGCGCCGCCAGGTCGCCGCGCAATGCGCCGCGTCTTCCAGGGGCGTCGTGTGCAATTCGGCCAGGGCGGGACCTGTCACCCGGCGGAAACGATCAACGTCCAGCGCAACGAGTTCGGCCGCGCGCTCCGCACCCTCCGAGCGCAACTCGGCAGCATAGGTCTCCAGGAAGGCGCGCTGCCAAAGCTGATCGGCCGTCGCCTCAGCCGGCAGCAGTTGCACGACGTTCCCGAGCATGGTGAGGACAGCCTCGGTGCAGCCCTCGGCGACGCGCGCAGCGATCTCCGCATCGCGGCACCAGACCAGCCGCGCCTGCTGGCTGAAACGCGCCCAGATCGAGACGTTCAGCGTCCGCCGCGCCGTTCCGGCCAGGAAATCGTCGAGCGATAGCACCGCGTATTTGCAGCGCAGGGTGCCGCCCTCGTGCGGCAGCTCCAGATAGAACACATTCGGCGGCAGCAGCTTGTTGGCAAAGGCCAACAGCGCGGCGCCATAGGCGGCGGTGTAGTTCTCCACCAGCAGGTAGAAATCGAGCACCGAATCCGCCAGCAGCGTCTCCGGCTTGCGCAGGCAGGAGCCGTAGAACAGCACCGCCAGCGTCCCCTGCGGATGGCGCGCGCGCACCGCCTCGGCCATGGCGATCACCGGCGGCGCGACCGGCTGCTTCAGCTCTGCTGCCACCAGGCCTTGCAGCGCTGCGCGGCTGTCCATGGCCTAGAACCGGCAGAAGGCGATGGCGGGGCCGGTGGCGAGCTCGACATGGCCGTGCGGTCCGGAGTCGTAGATCTCGCCATCGAGCACCACGGGCGAGTTCAGCCGCAGCGCGATGCGGTCGGCGCAGGTGCTGGCATAGCCGGCGCGCTGCATCCACGGCCGCGGTCTGCCGCGCACCGCCGGCAGCGCCGCAAAGCCGAAGCGCTTCGGCGGCGAGGCGATGGTGGTGAGCCTGATGTTGCCGTGATCGTGGCCCCAGAACGGCATCACGCCAGGCATCAGCCGTTCCAGCGTCGTCGCCAGGATGAGGAAATAGGGCGCCTCGTGCGGCGGCTGGCCGTTGAGGCCGATGGCGACCCGCTCGCCCTTGAGGCCCGAGCGCTCGCCCTCGCCATGCAGCAGCAGGCGGATCACCGACCACAGGATGCCGGCCTTGGTCGCCAGCGCCTGGCGCAAGCCCATGCGATGCATGTCGCGGCGGCTCAAGATCGTGCCCTGGTAGAAACCGACCGCGCCGGCCAGGAAGCCGTATTCGGCACGGTCGTGCCCGCTGCGCTTCAGCGCCAGGGCGTGGCGCCGCAAGACCTCGCCCTGCTGCTCCGCGCGCAGGCCTTCGAGGATGCGCCGGATGGCTGCCACCGGCTGGTTCGGGCTGCCGACGTCATGCGCGATCACGTTGGTCATGCCGCCGCCGACCAGCGAGAGGAGCGGCAGCGCCGGAAACGGCGAGCGCTCGATGAGCTCGCCGATCGTCGCATGAACGGTACCGTCGCCGCCGTTGACGATGAGATGCTCGACACCCGCCTCGGCCAGTTCGCTGAGGCAGCGCGGCAGATCGTGGATGTCCTTGAACGAGCGCTGATGCAGCTTGGGCTCGCCGCGCAGCATCGCCTCGATCGCCGGCATGGCGGTCTGGTTGCGGCGGCTCTTGGCGTTGCTGAGAATGCCGACCCGGTTCATGCCGCTTCCGTCTTCATCGGCGCCTGCAGCCAGGATTGCGGCGGCCGGCCCTTCATCTGCGCCTGGAACGCCTGGGCGATGCGCAGCGAATGGAAGGCGAAGCTGATGATGGTCCACCAGGCGACCAGCAGCAGCCCCTTGTCCGGCGCTTGCGCCAGCGCCGCGACGGACAGGATCAGCAGGTTGGGGTTGCGCCTCGCGGTGATCAGGCGGAACCAGGAATCGATCGGCCGCCAGGTATGGATCTCGATGCCGAAGCGCCAGATGAACAAGCCCTCCTGCAGGCGCCCGGCAACATAGCCCAGGATCACCACCCAGAGCGCCCAGGAGAGCGGTTCCGCCACCGCATAGCCAAGACCGGCGAACCACGCGTAGTACCAGAACGGCGGATGCAGCAGGTCGATGCCGTGGTCGAACACGTCGCCGAGCTTGGTCGAGGTAAGCGTGCAGCGCGCCAGCTTGCCGTCGACGGTGTCAAGGAAACACATCGCCCAGGCCGCCGCCAGTCCGAGCAGGAACCAGCCGTTCCAGAACAGCAGCGTCGCCAGGATCACGCAGCCGAGGCTGACCCAGGTGACCGCGTTGGGCGAGACGCGGTGGCGCGCGCACCAGCGCGTCACCGCGAAGGCCGGCAGTGGCCACACGTATTTGGTCACCAAGTCGGTGACGCCCTTGTAGGAGCCGTCGAACAGCAGCCGCTCGATGGCGACCGGATCGGCGCCGTCGAGATGCGCCAGGATCGGCCGCGCGCGCTTGCGCAGCGCCTTGCGATAGGTGCTGGCCAGCGTCACCGCGTCCTGCACGATGAAGTCCGAGGCGGCGACGTCTTCAAGCTCGGCGACGACCGCGAAGGCCTTGCGCGCCCCGGCGCGGTCGATGCCGTGCGCCGCCACGATGTGCCCACTCTCCGAGCGCAGCGCGATGCCGGCGGCGTCGGCCATAGCGGCGACCAGGCCGTCATCCATGACGTAATCGGCACGTAGCGCGATCGCCGGACCATCCCAAGTCTCCAGGTCGGAGGCGGAGATTTCGGTCTCGATGCCGGCGCGGAGAAGCGACCGCCGCAAGCGCTCGCGCGGGGACAGGTGGAACGGTCGGATATCGCTGTCGCCGATCAGGCAGTAGGCAATGTTGGCGCGGTCGGCCGACACTCGGTGCTCCGGGCAGATCGATGGTGGGGTGAGGAATATCGGGCTTGCGATGGGCCGTCCACAAGGAATTTCAAGCACTTCCGCTATACATACCGGGGCGTTCCCAGACCTTGACGCATAGTGGCCTGGCGTGCGGCGGCTTGACGCGCGGCCGCCTTCCCGCCAAACAGGCGCCACCCCCATCGGGAGCCTTCGGTCGCATGTTCGTGCTGGCGCATCTTTCCGACCCGCATCTGGCGGGCTGGTCGGTCGACGAGATCGGCAGCTTGTTCAACAAGCGCCTGACCGGGTGGCTGTCCTGGTGGAAGAATCGGCAGCACATCCATCTGAGCCGAATCCTCGACCTCATCGTCGATGACGTCGCCGCCCGCAACGCCGATCACATCGCGGTGACCGGCGACCTGGTCAACATTTCCCTGCCCCAGGAATTCGCCCGCGCCGGCCAGTGGCTGCGGCGTTTGGGCACGGGCGAGCGGGTCACCGTCATTCCCGGCAACCACGACGCCTATGTCGCCGTGCCGTGGGCCGAGGGTGCCGGCCGCTGGGCCGAGTTCATGACCAATCGCGGCTGGCAGCCGGAAGGCGTGGCACCGGAAGGCAACCAGGCCGGCTT
>JAEUKU010000028.1 GCA_016794075.1 Rhodospirillaceae bacterium | reverse complement strand
TCCGACGCCGTCTCCGACTGGCCGCTGCTGAACGCGCTGCTGAACTGCGCCTCCGGCGCCACCTGGGTCAGCCTGCATCACGGCGGCGGCGTCGGCATGGGCTTCTCACAGCATTCCGGCATGGTGATCTGCTGCGACGGCACGGCGGAAGCCGCCCGGCGCATCGCGCGCGTCTTGACCAACGATCCCGGCACGGGTGTTATGCGTCATGCTGATGCCGGCTATCAGATCGCCATCGACTGCGCCCGGGAGCAGAAGCTGAACCTGCCGATGCTGAACACGTAGACATGGCCTGGGACCTGCTGCTGACCGAGTGCCGCGCCGCCACCATGGAAGGCGCTGGGGACGGCGCCGGCTATGGTGCGATCGAGGATGCCGCCATCGCCGTCAGCGGTGCGCGCATCGCCTGGATCGGGCGCCGTGCCGATTTGCCGAAGCACACCGCGAAAGAGACTATTTCCCTCGGCGGCCGCTGGGTGACGCCGGGGCTGATCGACTGCCATACGCATCTGGTGTTCGGCGGCGACCGCGCCCAGGAATTCGAGCTGCGCCTCGGCGGCGCCAGCTACGAGGATATCGCCAAGGCCGGCGGCGGCATTGTCTCAACCGTGAAGGCGACGCGGGCGGCCAGCGAAGCCGAGCTGCTGGAATCAGCGCGCGGGCGCCTCGCGCGGCTGACGGCCGAGGGCCTCACCACCATCGAGATCAAGTCGGGCTACGGCCTCGACCTGGCGAACGAGATGAAGCAGCTGCGCGTCGCCCGCGCGCTGGGCCGCGACGGCAATGCCGCGGTCAGGACCACTTGCCTCGCCGCCCATGCCTTGCCGCCGGAATATGCCGGGCGCGCCGATGCCTATATCGACCTGGTCTGTAACGACATCCTGCCGGCGGTCGTGGCGGAAGGCCTGGCCGACGCCGTCGATGCCTTCTCCGAGCGCATCGCCTTCACCCCCGAGCAGACCGCGCGCGTCTTCGACACCGCGAAGACACTCGGACTGCCGGTGAAGCTGCATGCCGACCAGCTCTCCGACATGGGTGGCGCGGCGCTGGCGGCGCGCTACGGTGCGCTCTCGGCCGATCACATCGAGTATTCCGCCGAATCCGGCATCGCCGCGATGGCCGCGAGCGGCACAATTGCCGTGCTGCTGCCCGGCGCCTTCTATTTCTTGCGCGAGAAGCAGGTGCCGCCCGTCGACCTGCTGCGCAGGCACAAGGTGCCGATGGCGATCTCCACCGACAGCAATCCCGGCTCCTCGCCGACCCTGTCGCTGCTGCTGATGCTGAACATGGCCTGCACCCTGTTCCGCATGACGCCGGAGGAGACGCTGGCCGGCGTCACCCGTAACGCCGCGGCTGCGCTCGGCATGGGCGCGACGCATGGCATGCTGCGCGCGGGATATGCCGCCGACCTCGCAATCTGGGACATCGCCCGCCCCGCCGAGCTCAGCTATTGGCTGGGCGGCAATCCCTGCGCCGGCGTGCTGCGCGCCGGGCGCTGGGTCGGGAGAGCCTTCCAGGCATGACCGGCCGCATCCTGCGCAGCGGCGACTACCAGCGCATGCCGTGGAAGAACGGCGGCGGCACCACCAGCGAGATCTGGAAGGCGAGCGCGCCGGACGGCGCCATGCTCTGGCGGCTCAGCATCGCCGAGGTGGCGAGCGACGGACCCTTCTCGGAATTTCCCGGCATCGACCGCTGGATCATGCTGATCGAGGGCAAGGGCATGGAGCTCAGCATCTCCGGCGAAGGCACGCACCGGATCGAGCGGCCGTTCGAGCCCCTCGCCTTCTCCGGCGACGCCAAAACCGAGTGCTGCCTGATCGACGGGCCGATCCGCGACTTCAACCTGATGGTGGCGCGGGATTACGCGCAAGGCGACCTGCGGGTGATCGCGCTCGCGGCCGGCGAAACAAGGACCCTGGACCCAGGCCTCGCGGCGCTGCATCTTCTGGACGGCGCCATCGAGCTGCAGGGGGCCCTGCTCGCAATCGGGGACAGCTGGATCGCCGGATCGGCGGCACCGCCCGTGGCCGGCACCTCAAGGCCCTCGCGGCTGGCGATCGTCACGCTGCAAACCGGGGGCTGACGCAGGGCATGAACATCGAGCAACCCTTCGACTTCCGGCGCGGGGAGACGCCGCTGCTGATCTCCATGCCGCATCCGGGAACCCTGGTGCCGCGCGAACTTGCCAATCTGCTGAACGCCGAGGCCTGCGCCCTGCCCGACACCGATTGGCACATCCCCCGGCTCTACGCTTTCGCCGGCGAACTGGGGGCGAGCACGCTGGTCGCCCGCTATTCGCGATTCGTCATCGACCTCAACCGGCCGGAGAACGACGCGGCGCTCTACCAGACCGCGACGACCGGGCTGTTTCCCGACACCCTGTTCGACGGCGCCTCGATCTTCAAGCCGGGCTTCACCCGCAACGACATGATGAAGACCGTCGCCCGGGAGCAGATCTGGCGCCCCTATCACGGCAAGCTGATGGCCGAGCTCAACCGCATCAAGGCCGAGTTCGGCTATGCCGTGCTGCTGGACGCGCATTCCATCCGTGGCGAGGTGCCGCGCCTGTTCGACGGCGCGTTGCCGGATTTCAACATCGGCACCAATGACGGTGCCAGCTGCGCCGTGGCGCTCAGCGACCGCCTCGCCGCCATCTGCGCCGCGCCCGGCTATCGCCATGTGGTCAATGGCCGTTTCAAGGGCGGCCACATCACCCGCTACTATGGCCAGCCGCAGCGTGGCGTGCACGCGGTCCAGCTGGAGCTGGCGCAGCGCACCTACATGAACGAGGATGCGCCCTTCGCCTATCGCCCGGACCAGGCCGAGCAGGTGCAGCCGATCCTGCGCCGCTTCGTCCAGGCGATGATCGACTGGCGACCGGCCTAGTCTAGGCGGCCATCAGCTCCGCCATCGCCTTCGCGAAGGCGCGGTGCGCCGCTGCTTCGCCGGCATGGCGGCGGTCCTTCACCAGCCATCTGCCGCCGACCATCACGTCCCTGACCCAGGCATCGCTGCCGCCGAACAGCCAGCGGCCGAGCAGCTTCTCCGGTGCCACATGCGCCAGCATCGCCTGCGCTCCGTCGAGCACGATGAGATCGGCGCGGTTGCCGATCGCGATGGCGCCGGTCCTACTGCCTAACGCCTGCGCGCCGCCGGCGAGGGTCGCGGCGAACAGGGTCTCGGCGACTTCCGTCTTGCCCGCTGCCAGGCGGTTGCGCCGCTCATGCTTCAGGCGCTGGCCGTATTCCAGCCAGCGCAGCTCCTCGAGCGCGCTGACCGAGACATGCGAATCCGAGCCGATGCCGAAGCGCCCGCCCTGCGCGAGATATTCCTGCGCCGGGAACAGACCGTCGCCGAGATTGGCCTCGGTCGTCGGACACAAGCCGACGACCGCCTTGCTCTTCGCCATGCGCGCGACCTCGGATTCATCGACATGCGTCGCATGGATCAGGCACCAACGTTCATCGACCGGCGCGGTGTTGTAGAGCCACTCGACCGGGCGCTGGTTGGACCAGGCAAGGCAGTCCTCGACCTCCTTGGTCTGCTCGGCGATGTGGATGTGGATCGGCCGCGTGTCGCCCTCGTGCGCGGCGAGCACCGCGGCGATATCGCCGGCCGTGGCCGCGCGCAATGAGTGGAAGCAGAGCCCCCAACCGGCGCCGGACCCGGCGGTGGCCGCGCGCACGCCCTCGAGCAGGCGC
>JAEUKU010000021.1 GCA_016794075.1 Rhodospirillaceae bacterium | reverse complement strand
CGGATCTCGGCGGCTGGCCCGCGGGCGCGCCGTGGCGTTTCGCCGCGGACTTCCTCGCCCTGCTGTCGGCGCAGCTCTATCTGCTGGCGGCGGCGCTGTTCGTGGCGGCAGCGCGCCGAGAGCGGTTCGCGGCCCAGCATCGCGTCGAGGATGTCGGCGATTTCGCGCGCTACCTCTATGCCACCTCCGGCCTGTTCCGGAAGGTCCGCCATCCGCGCATCGGTAATTTCACCGTGCCGGGACACAAGCTTGTCTTCATGGCGGTCCGCTTCGTCTCCTGGTTCCCGCGCATCGCGCCGCGTGTGCGCGACCGGCTCGGGATCGGCATCTGGCGCCAACTCCGCGACCTGTGCGTGGTGGCGCTCCGCCATGGGCTGGACGCGCAGGTCTATTACATGTTCGAGCTCTATCGCGACGAGCGCCGGGCGCGGGCCTCGGGCTACCTGACGCGCTACGAGACCAAGAACGGCTTGTTCAAGGTGCTCACCTGGCAGGTGTCGAAAAGCCGCCGCCGCATCGTCTTGGGCGACAAGCTGGGCATGCACGAGATCTGCACCGCGCGCGGCATCGCCACCGTCCCCATCCTCATCGTCGCGAAAGGCGGCAAGCTGGACCGTCGCTGCGCGCCAGCGGCGCTGGAGCGGGACCTGTTCCTGAAGCCGCGCCAGGCGAAGGGGTCGAAGGGCGCGGAACTCGTACGCTATGCCGATGGAACCTATATCCGCGAGAACGGCGAGAAACTGGACCGGGCCGGCCTGGAGGACTTCATCGCGCGGCGCTCCGCCGATGACACGATCCTGGTGCAGCCGCGGATCGAGAACCACCCCGGCCTGGCCGATCTCGCCGACCTCGCCCTGATGCGCATCCGCGTCATCACCTGCCTCGACGCGGCGAACAAGCCGGTGATCACCCATGCCGTGCTGAGCAACCTGTGCAAGCTTGAGCTCAACTGGCCGACAGATATCGAGTTCGGCGCGCCGATCGACCTGCCGAGCGGCGCGCTCGGCCGCATCACGGGAGACAAGGCGGAGATGTGGCTCGCGTGGTCGGACACCCACCCGATCACCCATGCCCGCGTGCGCGGCCGCATCGTGCCGTGCTGGGACCAGGTCAAGCAGATTGCCCTGGCCGCGCATGCCGCTTGCAACGATCGCCTCCTGATCGGCTGGGACATCGCCGTCGGCACCGACGGCGCCGTGCTGCTGGAAGGCAACTCGTATCCCGACGTGGACTTTCTCCAGCGGGCGCATGAATGCGCGGTCGGCGACTCTGCGCTGGGGCCGCTGCTCTATGCCCGCCTAGTCGATATCGAACGGCGCAGCGCCAGTGGCACGTTGCGCGGGCCGCTGGACTACGACACCGCCGAGGCTGGTCCCGTGCCCGTCACGCCGCGCGCGCAATAGCGCCAATTCCGGTCGGCCTCTCCCGAGGCGATGCGCCGCCAGCGCTGGAATGGTAGCCGGCATCTTGGCGCAAGTCGCGTTTGACTATCCGACAAGCTTCCTGATCGCCGGCTTCAATGGCCGCGCCCCCACGTCGTAGTCGCGCCAGGGCCGATGCTTGCGCAGCAGTGCCGCGGCGGTGCGGATGGTGAAGTCCTTCGGATCAAGGCCCACCTTCACCTGGCTCCAGAGCAGCGGCATGGAGACCGTGGCCCCGTCGCGGGCGCGCGAGCTCAAGGGGGCGACCGCGGTCGACATCCGGTCGTTGCGGAGATAGTCGAGGAAGATTCGCCCGACACGCTTCTTCTTCGCCATGTTGACAACGTATTTATCCGGGCTGTCTTCGGCCATGGCGGCGCAAACCGCCTGGGCGAAGGTCTTCGCCGTCGGCCAGTCGACGCGATCGCGCGCCGCCGCCGAAAGCGGCGTCACCACATGCAGGCCCTTGCCGCCGGTGGCCTTGCAGAAGGTGACGAGGCCGAGATCCTTTAGGCGGTCGCTGATCTCCGTCGCCGCCTCGATCACCCGCGCGAAAGGCAGATCGGGCGCCGGGTCAAGATCGAAGATCAGCCGGCCGGGCGTTTCCGGCCGGTCGGGCGCGCAGTTCCAGGGATGCAGTTCGACCGCCCCGGTCTGTGCCGCGGCGATCAGCCCCTCGACGCTGTCGATCTGGATGTAGGGCTTCTTGTCCCCGCGCACCTTGGTGAGCGTGATCAGGTTGGAGGTGCCCGGCATGGCGTGGCGCTGGAAGAATTGCTCGGCCTTGATCCCGTCCGGGGCGCGGACGATGGAGCAGGGCCGGCCCTGGATGTGCGGCAGGATCCAGTCGCCCACCGCGGCGTAGTATTCCGCCAGGTCCAGCTTGGTGGCGGCGGGCTCGCCGGAAGCGGCCGGCCAGAGCTCCTTGTCCGGATTGGAGATGCGGACGCGCAGAACCTCCGTGTCGCGGCCGGCGGCGCGCTTGCCGGACGTCGGCGGCGCCTTTGCCCGCGTCTTGCGCTTGGGCCTGGTTTTGCCCCTGCTGGCTTTGGGCTCCGCCAGTGGCGTCTCCTCCGCTTCTGCGGGCAGTTCGGCCTCGACTTCCTCCGGCTTCTTGTCCGTGCGCAGGCCCTTGAAGGCCGCCTGCCTGACCAGCCCGTCGCCGGTCCAGCCGGCGAATTCAATCTCCGCGATCAGCTCCGGTTTCAGCCAGTGGATATCCTTGCCGCCCTTCGGCGCGTTGCCGCCGCTGAATGGGCTCTTGCCGCGCGCGAGCCGCTTCAGCCGCGGCATCAGCCTTTCGACGACCGCGCGCCCATAGCCGGTGCCGACCCGCCCGATATAGACCAGGTGTTTGCCGCGATGGACGCCGACCAGTAGCGAGCGGAAGCTGCCCGCGGTGCTGGCCCAGCCGCCGATGACGACTTCGTGGCCGGCGCGGCATTTCGACTTCAGCCAATCGGCGCCGCGCCCCGAGCGGTAGGGGGCGTCGATGCGCTTGGAGATGATGCCTTCGAGCGACAGGCGGCAGGCGGATTTGAGGATCGCCTCGCCGCCGGTGGCGAAATGCTCGACATAGCGGATGAGCGCCGCGTTGCGCCGGGCTCCGGCCAGCAGGCCTTCCAGCCGCGCCTTGCGCCGCGAGAGCGGGGCGGCTGTGAGGCGCTCCGCATCCGCGAAAAGCAGATCGAAGGCGAAATAGACCAGGTCCCCGGTCTTGCCATCCGACAGCGCGGCCTGCAAGGCGGCGAAATCCGGCGCGCCGATATCGTCCAGGGCGACCACTTCGCCGTCGATGATGCAATCCGGCAGCCGGCGGGCGGCGCGGGCGATCTCCGGGAACTTCGCGGTCCAGTCCAGGCCGCTGCGGGTCAGCAGCCTGGCCGCGCCGTCCTCGACGCGGAGTTGCAGGCGATAGCCGTCGAGCTTCACCTCATGCACCCAGTCATCGCCCTTCGGCGGCCGTTCGACCAGCTGGCAGAGTTGCGGCGGGATGAAATCCGGCATCGTGGCCCTGTGCTGGGTCGCTATCTTGCCGCGCCTGGCGCGGGATTTCGACTTGGACGCGCCGGTGGGGGGTTCGGCCGCGCCAGCAGCGGAGTTCCATACCGCATCCGCCCGCGCCTTGGTCCGCCTGTCGAGCATGAAGGGCTCAGGTGCCTTGCCCTTGCCGGCGGCGATGGTGGCCATGCCCCGGCCGGAGGCGATCGAGCGGTCCGCCTCCAGGACCGCATCGCCATCCGCCTCGGCGTATTGGTCGCGATGCTTGATCAGCAGCCAGTTGGTGCGCTTGCCCCGCTCGCGGTCATGCTTCATGCGCACCAGCACCCAGCCGCCGTGCAGGCGTTCGCCGGCGAGCTCGAACTTGAGCTCGCCCGCCTTCAAAGCCTGCTGCGCCGACTTGCTACCCTCGGGCCGCCAGAAGCCGCGATCCCAGAGCTGCACCGTGCCGCCGCCATATTCGCCGGCCGGGATCGTGCCTTCGAAATCGCCGTAGTCGAGCGGATGGTCCTCGACCTCCACCGCCAGGCGCTTGTCGCGCGGATCGAGCGACGGCCCCCGGGTGACGGCCCAGGACTTGAACACGCCGTCCAGTTCCAGCCGCAGGTCGTAGTGCAGCCGCCGCGCCGCGTGCTTCTGGATGACGAAACGCAGTTCCTGCGCGGGCGTCACCTTGCGGGCGCCGCTCGGCTCCGCGGTCTTGTTGAAGTCGCGCTTGGCCCGGTATTTGGAGAGCTTGCGGCTGGACACGGCCCGTCCTCGGATTTGGCGGCGATCAGGCGCGCTTGCGCTGCGCGGTCTTGCTCCGGCTTGCCGTCGCCTTGCGTTTGGCGCCGCGTTTGGGAGCCGATTCGTCGGCCAGGCTCGCCTTCAAGGCATCGAATAAGTTTACCACATTCGACGGCTGTTTCGGCGCCTTTGGCGACGGCAGGCGCTTGCCCTTGGCCTTGGCCTCGATCAGCGCGCGCAGGGCGTCCTGGTAGCGATCCTCGAACATCTCGAGGTCGAACGAGCCCTTCATCCGCTCGATCAGCATCTCCGCCATGGACAGGTTCTTGCTGTCGACCTTGACGTCCGGAATATCGGCAAACAGCTTCTCGGGCTCGCGCACCTCATCCGGGTCGCGCAGGGTGGTGAGGATCATGCCCTTGTCGCGCGCCTGGATGAGGATTGGCCGCTCGCGCCGACCGATGACGGCGCGGCCGATGCCCATCATTTTCTTCTCGGCGAAAGCATCGCGGATGGTGGCGAAGATGTCGCGGCCGCTCTTGGAATCCGGCTCGGCGAGATAGGGCGTGTCCCAATAGAGCCAGTCGATGGCGGTGTCGCTGACCACTTTCTCGATGGTAATCACGTCGGAGCTCTCGATCTTCAGGGCGTCGATCTCCTCCGGCTCGACGGTGATGTAATGGTCGCGCTCGATCTCGTAGCCCATGACTGTCTCGTCGCGCTCGACCACGTCGCCGGTATCGGAATCGACCATCTGCTGGCGCAGGCGGTTGCCGGTGTCGCGATTTATCTTGTGGAAGCGGATGGTCTCCCGATCGGTCAACGCGGGAATGAGGCGGATGGGACAGGAAACCAGGGCGAGGCGCAGATGGCCGCGCCAATAGGGCCTGAGGCCGGAGCCCACCGGCTGATCCTTGCTTTCCCTGCCCCGCGATCTGCGCGCGCGCCGCGCCATGACGCCACTCCTGTCCTATAAATCCCGCCCGATAGATCGAAGTCCGGCAAATCGAACGAATCCCAACGCGTTATCCGGCTTGGTGGTTCCGGAGGCGGGCGCCGCGCACAGCTTCGCGGAACCGTGACCGGCAATCAGTGTTACTGCCGGTTATGCAATGCTATGAGGGTGGCAAGGCGTATGGCGAAGGGGACGGCAGGGTGCGCCCGGTGACCTCGCGTCTTGCGCTTGCCGGGCTGTGCGGCCTGATGATGGTCGTGTCAGGCTGCGCGGTGGTTCCGGATGTGGACCGCAGCCTGGCCGAGCTGGGCCCGGCGACGGCGCCGCGAACCCAGATCGTCTCCGCCGACGGGCCGCTTCCGGCGCAACAGAGCGCCGCGCTCCTGGAGGACCTTGAGGAAGAAGCCGGCGCGGCAACCCTGCTGGAACGCCATCGCCTGGTCGAGGAAAGGGTGGCCGGCGCGCCGCTGACGGCCGGCAATGCGACCACCTTGCTCCGCGACGGCGAAGGGACGTTCGCGGCCGTGTTCGACGCCATCCGGTCCGCAAAGGACCATGTCAATCTCGAATACTATACCATCGAGGATATTGCCTATCGCGGCGAGCGGCTGAGCGACCTGCTGATCGACAGGCGCCGGGCGGGAGTCCAAGTCAACGTCATCTACGATTCCTACGGCTCCGACGAGACGCCGGCGGAGTTCTTCGATCGCCTGGCCCGTGCTGGGGTCAATCTCGTGGAGTTCCGCCCGGTCAATCCGCTCGACGCGCTGGCGGAAGGCTACTCGCCGAATGACCGCGATCACCGCAAGATCATGGTGGTCGATGGCCGCATCGGCATTCTCGGCGGCGTCAACCTCGCCAGCTACTATCAGAGCAAGGTTCCCGGCAGCGACGGCGCCGAAGAGGCCGCCGAGGACGCGCAGGAGGAGGGAACGCCGCCGCCGGTCTGGCGTGATCTGTCGCTGCGCATCGAAGGGCCGGCGGTTGCCCAGCTCCAGCGGCTGTTTCTCGGGCACTGGCAAAGCGGGGGCGGTGCGCCACTGGAGCAGAGCGGCTTTTTCCCCGATCTGCCGGTCCGCGACGGCGAAGTGGTGCGCATCATCGGATCATCACCGCAGCAGCAGATCTCGCGGTTCTACGTGACGCTCATCTCCGCCATTCGCAGCGCCGAGCGCCGCGTCTGGCTCACCACCGCCTATTTCGTGCCGACCGACGAGGAGGTCGAGGCCCTCGAAGAGGCGGCTGAGCGCGGGGTCGACGTACGGTTGATGCTGCCGGCCGAAAGCGATGCTGCGGAGGCGGTCGCCATCGCCCGCACGCACTACGAAGACCTGCTTGAGGCCGGCGTGCGCATCTTCGAGGTCGAAGGGGTAATCCTGCATTCCAAGACCGTCACCATCGACGGCGTGTGGTCGGCGATCGGCTCGTCGAACTTCGATCATCGCAGCGTCCTGTTCAACGACGAAGTCGATGCCGTCGTGCTGGGGACGGACGTGGCGCGGGCGCTGCAACGGCGCTTCGCCGAGGATGCGCGCCTGGCGCGCGAAATCTCGGCGTCGGAATGGAATCGGCGCCCTGTCATCGAGAAGATCGGCGACTTCATCCACCGGCCCTGGATGCCGCTTTTCTAGGGTCGTCAAACAACACCATCCGGAAAGGAAACTGGCAATGCGACCTCTGACGATCGTCGGAATCGTCCTCATCATCCTCGGCATCGCGGGCTTGGCGATCGGCCGCTTCTCCTTCACCACGGAGGAAAAGGTGGTGGATGTCGGGCCGCTCGAGGCGACCGTGGAGGAGGAACACGACGTCGCCATTCCCGATATCGCGGCGATCGCCGCGATCCTCGCGGGCGGCGCGCTGGTGTTCTTCAGCCGCCGGCGCGCCTGAGTTCAGCTGGACGCTTCCCGTCTGTCCGCGACGGCGAAGACGCGGCTGGCAAGGATGTCGGCCGCCTCGATGGTGGAAAGCTCCGCCGCGTCGACCGGGCCTGTCGCGCTCTCGAACAGGCGGTTGGCCTGGCGCAGGCGGGCACGGTCCAACGCGTTGCGGATCGACCGGGCATTGGCGAAATGCGGCTGGCGGCGGCGCTGGGGGATGTATTTCTCCAGCGCCAGCCGGCCGTCGGCCGACAGGGTATAGTGGCTGGTGGCCAGCATCCTTTCCGCGATCTGCAGCAACTCCGCGTCGCTGTAGTCCGGGAAGTCGATATGGTGCGCGATGCGCGAGCGGAAGCCGGGATTGCTCTGGAAGAAGGTCTCCATCCGGTCGGCATAGCCGGCCAGGATGACCACCAGATCGCTGCGCTGGTTCTCCATGACCTGGAGCAGGATCTCGATCGCCTCCTGGCCGTAATCGCGCTCGTTCTCCGGCCGGTAGAGGTAGTAGGCCTCGTCGATGAAGAGCACGCCGCCCATCGCCTTCTTCAGCACCTCCTTGGTCTTCGGCGCGGTGTGGCCGATATACTGCCCAACCAGATCGTCCCGCGTGACGGTGACGAGATGGCCGCGCCGGATCAGACCCAGCCGGTGCAGCAGATCGGCCATGCGCAGGGCCACGGTCGTCTTGCCGGTGCCGGGATTGCCGGTGAAGCTCATATGCAGGGTCGGCGGCTCGTCGCTCAAGCCTAGCTTGGCCCGCGCCCGCTC
>JAEUKU010000016.1 GCA_016794075.1 Rhodospirillaceae bacterium | reverse complement strand
GCGGAGAGGCCCGAATCAGGGCCGCTTTTCAGCAAGTGGGGGATTATATCAGGATGGGCGGGAAGCAACAGCCAAATCAGGCCAAGAAGGGGCCTCCGGGGGCCGACCAGGGCGCTGAAAACATTGCTTTAGGCAGGCCTCTCGTCTGGACGGGCCAAGCGCCGCTTTCCCACCCTTCCGGCAGCGCCCTGGGAGCGCCCTGGGGCGGTGCAGCGGGTCACTCCTGCCCGGCCCCGGGACGGCGGGCCTCAGCTATCCAGCATCCGCTTCAGCAGGTCGACATCCTCGGCGAAGCTGCCATCGGCGGCGCTCAGTTCCTCGACCTTCTTGACCGCGTGCATGACGGTGGTGTGGTCGCGGCCGCCGAATTTGCGGCCGATCTCGGGCAGCGAGCGGGTGGTGAGCTGCTTGGCCAGGAACATGGCGATCTGGCGCGGCCGGGCGACCGAGCGGGCGCGGCGCGGCGACTGCATGTCGGCGAGCTTGATGTTGAAATGCTCGGCGACGCGCTTCTGGATCTCCTCGATGGTGACCCGGCGATCATTCGCGCGCAGCAGGTCGCGCAGCAACTCCTGCGCCGATTCCAGCGTCACCGGGCGGCCGACCAGGGTCGCATGCGCGGTGATGCGGGTCAGCGCCCCTTCCAGCTCGCGCACGTTGGAGGATATGCGATGCGCCAGGAATTCCAGCACCTTGTGCGGGATCTGCACGCCCGATTGCTCGGCCCGCGTCTGCAGGATGCCGAGACGTAATTCGTAGGTGGTCGGGTGGATGTCGGCCACCAGGCCCCAGCCGAGGCGGGAGCGCATGCGCTCCTCCAGCCCTTCCAGGTCGGAGGGCGACTTGTCGGCGGAGAGCACCACCTGGCGGTTCTGGTCGGCCAGCGCGTTAAAGGTGTGGAAGAACTCCTCCTGGGTCGATTCCTTGCCAATGATGAACTGCACGTCGTCCACCATCAGGATGTCGACGGAGCGGAACAGCTCCTTGAACGACATGGTGCTCTTGTTCCGCAGCGCGCGGATGAACTGGTACATGAACTTTTCCGCGGAGAGGTAGATCACCTTCTTCTGCGGCTTGCGCGTGCGGATATGCCAGGCGATGGCGTGCATCAGATGCGTCTTGCCCAGACCGACGCCGCCATAGAGGAACAGCGGGTTGAAGGGCACGGTGTCGGCATCGGCCACGCGCAAGGCCGCGGCATGCGCCAGCTCGTTCGACTTGCCGACGACGAAATTCTCGAAGGTGAGGCGCGGATCGAGCGGGGCGGAGACGCTTTCCACGCTGTCGTCGTCGCGCGCGGAGACGACCTGCGGCGCGGCCGGGACGGCCGGGGCCTCGTCCTCCACCGCACCGTCATCGATGGCGGCGTCGAGGCCGCTGTCCAGCGCCTCGTCCTTCGGGCGCTGCGCGTCGACGATCACCTCGACGGTGCGGATCTCGGGATTCTCGGAGGACCACAGCGCCTTCAGCCGGTCGGCGTAATGCGTCGCCACCCAGTCGCGCATGAAGCGCGACGGCACCGCCACGCGCAGATCGGCGCCGCGCTTGCCGGCGAGCGTCAGCGGCTTCAGCCAGGAGCGGAAGGTCGCCTCGCCGAACTCGGCGCGCAGTCGGCCGCGCACGCGGGCCCATTGCGCGTTCAACATGGAATCGCTGTTCACGTCCATCATTCCATACCCCCGATGATCCGGAATGCGCGTGGTCATTGCTGCACCCAGGGCAGATTGCCGGCCTTCCAGCCGTTGGACTTGCCGCGATGACCCTCGGCATCGACGTCGCCCTCGAAGCCGCTGGCGACGTTGTAGCACTGCGCGTAGCCCGCCGCGGTCATGGCGATCGCCGCCGCGCGCGAGCGCGCGCCGCTGCGGCACAGGAAATAGATCGGCGCCGACTTGTCGCCGCCGTTGACCCCGGCAAGGAGCTGCTCGACCTTGGCGACGAAATCGGCATCGACCTGCATCTGCGGATAGACCTGCCAGGAGACGAAACCGGTTTTCTTGCCAAGGGATCGCAGGTCGGGAATGCCGACGAAATTCCATTCCGGCTGCGTGCGCACGTCGATCAAAGCGGCCTTTGTGTCCTTGGCGAGCCCGTTCCAGGCCTCGCTCGGCGATACGTCACCCGCATAGCTCATGCCGCCACCTGCCCCACCCGAAATTGCTCAAATCAACTGAATCTCCCGCCGGCGAGGCGGGCTCAACCTGAGGGCGACCGCCGGCCGGTCAGGCCCGGCAGCGGCCGGATCGCCGGATCGACCGCGGAATTCAGGCCGACCCGGCGCCCCTAGGGCTCAACCAATAATCGAAAGAGTATCGCACCTGCGCGGAGACCGACCGATCGCGCAGGGCCTTCGCGCGGCCCGGCGAACACGCTGTGACCTTGACGCCACAGGAAGGTCGCTGAGCCCGCCGCATCCAGCGGTGGGGCGTCATGCCGCCGGCTGCCCCAGAGCTAGTCTGAAGAGCCTGCGTTAACTTCTTGATCTGCAGCATATCTAACTGTTTTTTTTAAGTTATTGTCCCTAGCCAGACTGCCAGGCGAGAGCTTGGCACCCCTGTTTTTCGGCTGGGGATAACTCTAACGCGGGGCTCTCGGCGGGTGCAAGTGGGTCGAGTCGGCAAGCTGTGCTTCAAGGATTTTGCTCCCGCGCGCTGTGGCGGCAAGGCCACAGAATCGGTCATCCCAAATCGCAACGCAGAGTGGCGCAGTCGGATTTCCGGCCGCGCAAATGCACATCGCCGCCGAGAGTCTCGACGGCGATGCTGAACTCTTGCGAGGACTTAGCGATGAGAGCTGATGCGTTACCCTAGCGCCCTGCCGGCCCGGCCGATCAGCCGAGGGCCTTCAGTCGCTTGGTCAGGCGCGAAATCTTCCGCGCCACCGTATTGCGGTGCATCACGCCCTTCTGGACGCCGCGGGCCATCTCCGACTGCGCCGCCTTCAGCGCCTCGGCGGCCGACTTGTCGCCGGCAGCGAGGGCGGTTTCCGCCTTCTTGACCGCCGTCTTGATGCCGCTGGTGCGGGAACGGTTGCGCGCCGTGCGCTTGGGCGTCTGGCGAATCCGCTTTTCCGCTGATTTATGATGAGCCATGAGAAAAGTATCCGTATCGTTCGGCCGAGTTCGGCGGCGGGTTATAGAGCCGGCACCGGGCCCCGTCAACCCGCCCGGACCATGGGCGCGGAACGGTCCCCGACGGGGGCCCTATGGACGAAACCGGCCCCGCGGCGCATATACCAGCGGCCCGGCGGGACCGGGCGCGTGGCGACAAACCGAGGATAGCATGACGGCGGTGCCGTTCCGGAAGATGCACGGGCTGGGGAACGATTTCGTGGTGCTGGACGCCCGCGATCGCGCCATCCCGTTGTCCATCGCCCACCGGCGCTGGATCGCCGACCGGCGCCGCGGCATCGGCTGCGACCAGTTGATCGTGCTGGAGCCGCCGCAGGACAAGCTCGCCGACGTCTTCATGCGCATCTACAACCCCGACGGCAGCGAGGCCGGCGCCTGCGGCAATGCCACGCGCTGCATCGCCGCCACGGTGATGGCCGAGAACGGCAAGCGGCATGCCATTGTGGAGACCGTCTCCGGCCTGCTCGACACCGAGGCGGTGGCGGGCGGCCTGGTTTCGGTCGACATGGGCGTGGCCCGCCTCGACTGGCGCGAGATCCCGGTCGGCGAGGCCTGCGACACGCTGCACCTGCCGCTCGCCCTCGGCCCCTTGCAGGATCCCGTCGGGGTCAATGTCGGCAATCCGCACGCCGTCTTCTTCGTGGCCGATGCCGAACGGATCGACCTCGCCGCCCTCGGGCCGGTGCTGGAACGCCACAGGCTGTTCCCCGAACGCGCCAACATCGAGGTCGCGCAGATCATCGCGTCCGGCCCGGATACCATTGGTCGCATCCGCATGCGGGTGTGGGAGCGCGGCGCCGGCATCACGCAAGCCTGCGGCAGCGGCGCCTGCGCCACGCTGGTGGCGGCGGCCCGGCGCAAGCTGACCGGGCGTAGCGCGACGGTGGTGCTGGACGGCGGCGAGCTGTTGATCGAATGGCTGGCCGACAATCATGTGCGGATGACCGGCGGCTGGAGCGAGAGCTTCCGCGGCGAGATGGATATCGACGAGATGGAGCGCCAGGTTGCCTGAGTCTCGCCGCGACCCGCAGCTCATCACCTTCGGCTGCCGCCTCAACGCCTTCGAGACCGAGGTGATGCGCGGCCATGCCCAGGCGGCGGGGCTCGGCAACGCCATCATCGTCAACACCTGCGCCGTGACAGCCGAAGCCGAGCGCCAGGCGCGCCAGGCGATTCGCAAGGCGCGGCGCGAGAACCCGCAAGCCCGCATCATCGCCACCGGCTGCGCCGTGCAGATCGCGCCCGACCGCTATGCCGCGATGCCGGAGATCGATCACCTGATTGGCAACGAGGAGAAGCTGAAGGCGGGGAGCTTCCTTGCGCTGACCGGCGGCGAAGCCGCGCGCGTCGCCGTCGCCGACATCATGGGCGTGAAGGAAACCGCCGGACATCTCATTACCGGCTATGCCGAGCGCACGCGGGCCTTTGTCGAGATCCAGCAGGGCTGCGACCATCGCTGCACCTTCTGCATCATCCCATTCGGCCGCGGCAACAACCGCTCGGTGCCGATGGGCGAGGTGGTCGCCCAGGTGCGCGCGCTGGTCGAGAACGGCGTGCAGGAAATCGTGCTGACCGGCGTCGACATCACCGGCTATGGCAGCGACCTGCCCGGGCAGCCGAAGCTCGGCCAATTGTGCCGCCGGCTGCTGGCTTTGGTGCCGGATCTGCCGCGCCTGCGCTTGAGTTCGGTCGACGTGGTCGAGATTGACGCCGACCTCAAGCGCCTGATCGCCGAAGAGCCGAGGCTGATGCCGCATCTGCATCTGAGCCTGCAGGCCGGCGATGACATGATCCTGAAGCGGATGAAGCGGCGCCATCTGCGCGCCGACGCCATCGCCTTCTGCCGGGAAGCGCGCGCGTTGCGCCCCGACATCGTCTTCGGCGCCGATTTGATTGCCGGCTTCCCGACCGAGACCGAGGAAATGTTCGCCAATTCCCTGGCGCTGGTCGAGGAATGCGGCCTCACTTTCCTGCATGTCTTCCCCTTCTCCGCCCGCATCGGCACGCCGGCGGCGAAGATGCCGCAGCTCTCCGGCCCCCTCCGCAAGGAGCGCGCGGCGCGGCTGCGCGCGGCCGGTGCGGCAGCGCTCGGCCGCTATCTTACTGGGAAGGTCGGCGGCTCGGCACGGCTGCTGGTGGAAGGCAACGAGAATGGCGGCGCCTTCGGCCACACCGACCATTTCGCCCCGGTCCGCTTGGTGCATGAAGCGCCGGCCGGTGCCATCCTCGAGGCGCGCGTCACCGCGGCTGCCAACGACCACCTGATCGCCGCCGCATGACCATCGAGACGTCGGAGACCGAGAAGCGCGGCTGGTTCCAGCGCCTGAAAAGCGGCCTGGCACGCAGCTCGGCCAAGGTGGCCGGCAGCATCACCGGCCTCTTCACCAAGAAGAAGCTCGACCGCGCCCTGCTGGACGAGCTGGAAGACGCCCTGATCGCCGCCGATCTTGGCCCGGCGACCGCCGCGCGGCTGATCCAGGTCCTGGCCAAGGACCGCTTCGACAAGGAGATCACCGAGGAGGAGGTGCGCGAGATCTTCGCCACCGAGATCGCCGCGATCCTGAAGCCGGTCGCCCAGCCGCTGACCTTGAGTCCACGCAAGCCGCATGTGGTTCTGGTGGTCGGCGTCAACGGCTCGGGCAAGACCACCACCATCGGCAAGCTGGCGCAATCCTACAAGAAGGCCGGCAAAAGCGTGATGCTGGCAGCCGGCGACACCTTCCGCGCCGCCGCGGTGGAGCAGCTGAAGATCTGGGGCGAGCGCGCCGGCGTCCCCGTCGTCGCGCGCGAGACCGGATCGGATGCGGCTGGCCTCGCCTATGAGGCGCTGGAGGCTGCGCGCAAGGCCGGCGCCGATCTGCTGCTGATCGACACCGCCGGGCGCCTGCAGAACAAGACCGAGCTGATGGCGGAGTTGCAGAAGATCCTGCGCGTCATCCGCAAGCTGGATGCGGAGGCGCCGCACGACATCCTGTTGGTGCTGGACGCCACCACGGGCCAGAACGCCCATTCCCAGGTCGAGATCTTCAAGGCCATGTGCGAGGTCAGCGGCCTCATCGTCACCAAGCTCGACGGCTCGGCCAAGGGCGGCGTACTCGTGGCGCTGGCCGAGAAGTTCAAGCTGCCGGTCCACGCCGTCGGCGTCGGCGAAACGGCCGAGGATCTGAAGCCCTTCGACGCCGACACCTTTGCGCGCGGGCTGATGGGGCTTTAGATTGGTCTCCTGCAGTGTCGGGGGGATCTATGGCGAAAGCGGCGAAGCAGGCGGAGGTCAAGAACCCGCACCCGGGCGAGATCCTCGCTACGGAATTCCTGGAGCCCAGGGGCGTCGCGCCGGAGGCCCTGGCCAAGGCCATCGACGTGCCGGCGCGGCGGATCAAGGAGATCCTGTCGGCCAAGCGCGGCATCACCGCCGACACCGATTTGCGCCTTGCCCGCTATCTCGGCGTCTCGGAGGGCTTCTTCATGGCGCTGCAGGGCGATTTCGACCTCGCCGCCTGCCGCCAGGAGATCGCCAAGGATCTCGCCGCCATCGTGCCCTTCGCGGCCGCGCCCAAGGCATGACACGCGACGCCACCTATTCGGATCTCCTGCGGCTCGAGACGCTGCTTGACCTGCAGCGCACCTTGCACGACCCGCCGCAGCGCGACGAGCTGCTGTTCATCGTCATCCACCAGGTCAGCGAGCTGTGGCTCAAGCTGATGTACCATGAGCTGGCGGAGGCGCGGCGCGAGATCGCCGCCGATACCCTGCCCGAGGCGCTCAAGCATTTCGCCCGCGTGAAGGCGATCCAGGAGCAGCTGATCGCCGCGTGGAAGGTGCTCAACACCATGACCCCGGCGGATTACCTGGAGTTCCGCCACGTCCTCGGCACCTCGTCGGGGTTCCAGAGCTGGGGCTATCGCCTGGTCGAATACATCCTCGGCAACAAGGATCCGTCCTATCTCGACGTGCATCGCCACGATGCGGCGATCGTGGCGCGGCTGCAGGCGGCGCTGGGCGAGCCCTCGCTCTATGACGAGGTGCTGCGGCTGCTGGCGCGGCGCGGCTTCGACTTGCCGGCCGCGATCCTGGCGCGCGACTGGACGCGGCCTTTCGCCGGCCATGAAGCCGCGATCCGGGCCTGGCTCGTGATCTATCGCGCGCCGCGGGAGCATTGGGACCTCTACGATCTGGCCGAGAAGCTGATGGACATCGAGGGCCTGTTCCAGCGCTGGCGCTTCGACCACATGTCGGCGGTCGAGCGCGTCATCGGCCACCAGCCGGGCACCGGCGGGTCGGCCGGCGTCGCCTTCCTGAAGAAGGCGCTCGACCAGCGCTTCTTCCACGACCTCCATGAGGTCCGCAACCGCCTGATCTATGGATGACGCGATGAACGAGGCGATGAGCAGGGACTGGCCGAGCCTGCAGGACATCCGCGACACCGCGCGGCTGCTGGCGCCGCATATCAACCGCACGCCGCTGATGCCCTGGACCTCGCCGACGCTGGCGCGCGTGCTGGGCTCCGGCACGCAGCTTCATCTGAAGCTGGAGCTGTTCCAGGTGACCGGCACCTTCAAGGCGCGCGGCGCGCTCACCTGGGCGCTGTCGCTGACGCCCGAACAGAAGGCGCGCGGCATCACCGCGGTCAGCGCCGGCAACCACGCCATCGCCGCCGCCTTCGCCGCCAAGGCAATCGGCGCGCCGGCCAGGATCGTCGTCTTGAAAAGCGCCAATCCGCTGCGCCTCGCCCTGGCGCGCGATCTGGGGGCAGAGATCGTCATCGCCGAGAACGGGCCGGAAGGTTTCGCGATCTGCGACCGCCTGGTGAAGGACGAGGGTCTGACCTTCATCCATCCCTTCGAGGGCCGGAACGTCGCCCTCGGCACCGGCACGCTGGGTGCCGAGATCGCCGACGATGCCCCGGACCTCGACGCGGTGGTGATCGCGATCGGCGGCGGCGGGCTCGCCTCCGGCGCCGCGCGCGCGATCAAGCTGCTGCGGCCCGATTGCGCCGTCTACGGCGTCGAGCCGGTGGGCGCCGCCAGCATGCGGCGCAGCTTCGATTCCGGCGCGCCGGTCAAGCTGGACAAGATCGACACCATCGCCGATTCCCTCGCGCCGCCCATGGCGCTGCCCTACAGCTTCGGCCTCGCCCGCGCGCATATCGACGACGTCGTGCTGGTCGATGACGACGCCATCTGCGCCGGCCTCGCCATCCTGCAGGCGGAAGCGCGCGTGGCGGTGGAGCCGGCCGCGGCGGCGGGCGTCGCGGCGCTGATGGGGCCGCTCAAGGACCGGCTTGCCGGCAAGCGCGTCGGCCTCGTCATCTGCGGCGCCAATATCGACGGCGCCACCTATGCAAGCCTGCTCCAACGCGGCCTGCGGCACCTTCCGCCGAGAGCCTGACGCAAGCCCGATCGGATCGCTGGTGCGCCGCGGGGGTCGAGAGCCACTCGCGTGGCGCGGAACCCGCCGCGCCGTTGCGGGTTCTCGCTTCGCATCAATCCGGGCGAAGCTGCATGAACACCAAGCTGGAAACGGCGGAGCGGCGCAGCCTGCCGCCGGTCTGCGCAAACACCGCGCCGAAATCCATCTGGGCGCGGCTGGCCGGCATTTGCGGGCCGGGCCTCATCACCGGCGCCTCCGACGACGACCCCAGCGGCATCGCGACCTATAGCCAGGTCGGCGCGCGCTTCGGCTACGCGCTCGGCTGGACGCTGGTCTTCACCTATCCGCTGATGTGCGCGGTGCAGATGATCAGCGCCCGGATCGGCCGCGTCACCGGCCGTGGCATCGCCGGCAATCTGCGGCGCCACTATCCGAACTGGCTGGTGCTGGGCATGGCGCTGCTGCTGCTCATCGCCAACGTCATCAACCTCGGCGCCAATCTCGGCGCCATGGCGGATGCGGTGAAGCTGGTCTTCGGCGGACCGGCCCAGCTTTACCTCGTCGCCTTTGCCCTGATCTGCGCCGTCCTGCCCGTCTATATGGACTACGCGCGCTACGTCTCGGTGCTGAAATGGCTGACGCTCGCCTTGCTCGCCTATATCGCGACGATCGCGCTGGTCGATGTGGACTGGGGCGAGGCGCTCGCCGGCATGGCGGTGCCCAAGCTCAGCTGGGACAAGGGCTATTGGGGCATGATCGTCGCCATCTTCGGCACCACCATCAGCCCGTATCTCTTCTTCTGGCAGGCGGAGCAGGAGGCGGAGGACACGCAGGAACATCCCCGGCGCAAGCCGCTGAGACACGCGCCGTTCCAGGGGCCGAACGCGCTGCAGCGCATCGGCCTCGATACGATTGTCGGCATGGCGGCGTCGAACATCGTCGCGCTCGCCATCATGCTGGCGACGGCGGCGACCCTGCACGTCGCCGGCACCACCGAGATCGAGACCTCGGCCCAGGCGGCGGAAGCGCTGCGGCCGGTTGCCGGCCCCTTCGCGGCGACGCTTTTCGCCCTCGGCATCGTCGGCACCGGCCTGCTCGCCGTGCCGGTGCTCGGCAGCTCGGCCGCCTATGCGATCGGCGAAGCGCTGCGCTGGCCGGTGGGCCTGGCGCAGCGGCCGCGCAAGGCGAAGGCCTTCTATGGCACGCTGGTGGTGGCCACTCTGGTCGGCGCCGGGCTCAATTTCACCCCGGTACCGCCGATGAAGGCGCTGTACTGGGCGGCGATCCTGAACGGCATCGTCGCGGCACCGGTGCTGCTGATCATGATGCTGCTCTCCGCCCGGCGCGACGTGATGGGTGAATTCACCGTCGGTGGGCCGCTCCGGGTGTTCGGGTGGCTCACGACGGGGCTCATGGCCGCAAGCGTCGTCGCGCTGGCGGCGACCTCGTTCTAAATGGGACATAGGATAATCAGCCTATCCTTGTCAGCGCTTGCATTTAGTAAGCTAGCTTATTATATGTCTGCCTATCATGAGCACTCCCAAGGAAACCCCGAAGGACAGCGTCGGCTTTCTCCTGCACGATTCTGCCCGCCTGATGAAGCGCGACTTCGAGCGCCGCGCCCGCACGCTCGGCCTGACCCGGGCGCAGTGGCAGACGCTGTTCATCCTCGCCCGCAACCAGGGCTGCAACCAGGCGACCCTGGCCGATCTGCTCGACGTCGAGCCGATCACGCTGGCGCGCCAGATCGACCGCCTGGAGGCGGCCGGCCTGGTCCAGCGCCGCGCCGATCCGGATGATCGCCGCTGCCATCTGCTGTTCCTCGGCGACGGCGCCTCTCCCGTCCTGGAGCAGATGGTGAAGCTGGGCGAGGCCACGCGGGAAGCCGCGCTGGCCGGATTGAGCGAGGCCGAGCGGTTCCAGCTCGCTTATTTCCTGAAGCGTATCCGCGACAACCTGTCGACCCGCGAGCCCGCCGAAGCGGAGGCTCCGTCGACCCCCAAGAAGAACAGCCACCATGCCTGACGATACCGAGATTTCCAGCCGCGTCGACGTGCAGGCGCCGCGCGCGAAACGCCGCCGCCTGCTGCGCCGCGTGCTGATGATCGCCGGCCCATTGGCGGTGGTCGTGGTGGCTGGCGGCGTCTATCTGAATGGCGGCCGCTATGCCGGCACCGACAACGCCTATGTCCACACCCACATGGTGACGGTCAGCGCCGACATTTCCGGCCGCGTCGTGGCGCTGCATGCGCAGGAGAACCAGCGCGTGGCGCAAGGGGACGTGCTGTTCCAGCTCGATCCTGAGCCGCTGCAGATCGCCGTCGACCGCGCGCGCGCCGAACTGGAATCCACCAAGAACGAGATCATCGGGCTGAAGGCCGCCTACGGCCAGCGCCAGGAAGACCTGAAGGCGGCGGAATCCACTGCCGGCCTCAACCAGCGCGAATTGAAGCGGCGCGAGAAGCTGGTCGCCGACAAGATCATCTCGCAATCCGACTATGACGAGGCGCGCAACAACTACGACGTCGCCTCGCGCCAGGCCGCCGGCATCCGCCAGGACATGTCGCGCATCGTCTCCGAACTCGGCGGCGATCCTGAGATCGATCCGCAGCAGCATCCGAAATACCGCGCGGCCCAGGCGGCGCTGGATCAGGCCGAGCTCGATCTCCGCCGCGGCACCGTGGTCGCGCCGACCTCCGGCATCGTCGCGCAGGTCGACAGCCTGCGCCCGGGCGACTACATCAATGCCGGCGCACCGGTGTTCAGCATCGTCAGCGACAACGACGCCTGGATCGAGGCCAACCTCAAGGAAACCGATCTCACCTATGTCAAGCCTGGCCAGACGGCGGAGATCACCATCGATTCCTATCCCGGCCGCCGCTTCGAAGCCGTGGTCGACAGCATCGGCATGGCGACCGGCGCCGAGTTCAGCGTGCTGCCGGCGCAGAACGCCAGCGGCAACTGGGTGAAGGTGGTGCAGCGCATCCCGGTGCGCCTGCACGTGACCGACATGCCGCAGGACACCGTGCTCCGCGCCGGCATGAGCGCGGTCGTCGAGATCGACACCGGCCACCGCCGCGAGATGTTCAACGTGCTGAGCCACGCGCTGGCCGGGGACCAGGCGCCGGAGTAGGCGCAGATGGGGGACCGCATCGCTGAGCTTTCGAGAGCCCCCTCCCCCAAGCTTGGGGGAGGGTTGGGGCGGGGGTTGGCCGCGGACACGGTGCCAGCGACTTCGACCGAGCAGGCCCCCTCCCTAACCCTCCCCCGTTCCGGTGGAGGGGATTGGTCAGAGTTCTAGTCATGTCCACTTCACTCACCTCCCCCACCGCCCCCGCGCGCGACGTGCATCCCGGCCTCGTCGCCATCTCGGTCATGCTGGCGACGATCATGCAGGCGCTGGACACCACCATCGCGAACGTCGCGCTGCCGCATATGCAGGGCAGCCTGTCGGCGACGCAGGACCAGATCTCCTGGGTGCTGACCTCCTATATCGTCGCCGCGGCCATCACCATGCCGGCGACCGGCTTCGTCGCCGCCAAGATCGGCCGCCGGCGCCTGCTGCTGATCTCGATCGGCGGCTTCGTCGTCACCTCGATGCTGTGCGGCCTCGCCATGTCGCTGGAGCAGATGGTGGTCTATCGGCTCCTGCAGGGTGTTTTCGGCGCCTCGCTGGTGCCGCTGTCCCAGGCGGTGCTGCTCGATTCCTATCCGAAGGAAAAGCACGGCTCGGCGATGGCGATGTGGGGTGTTGGTGTCATGGTCGGCCCGATCCTGGGCCCGACGCTCGGCGGCTATCTCACCGACAATTTCGACTGGCGCTGGGTGTTCTTCATCAACCTGCCCTTCGGCCTGCTGGCTTTCGGCGGCGCCTTCCTGTTCGTCAAGGAATCGACGCGCCAGGCGCATCTGCGCTTCGACGCCATGGGCTTCCTGTTCCTCGGCTTCGCCATCGGCGCCCTGCAGATGATGCTGGACCGCGGCGAGCAGGTGGACTGGTTCGGCTCGCTGGAGATCGTCACCTATGCGGTGATCGCGGCCCTCGCCTTCTACCTCTTCGTCGTCCACATGTTCACCCACGAGCAGCCGTTCCTGGAGCCGCGCTTGTTCCGGGACCGCAACTTCGTCGTCGGCACCAGCTTCATGTTCGCCGTCGGCATCATCCTGCTCGCCACCATGGCGCTGCTGCCGCCGATGCTGCAGCACCTCATGGGTTACCCGGTGCTGACCACCGGCTACCTGCTGGCGCCGCGCGGCGTTGGCACCATGGTCTCGATGTTCCTGGTCGGGCGCATCATGGGCAGGGTCGATCCGCGCCTGCTGCTGGTGGCCGGCCTCGGCCTCGCCGCCTTCTCGCTGTGGGAGATGACAGGCTTCAACGCCAATACCGGGTCGTGGGACATCGTGCGCACCGGCATTACCCAGGGCGTCGGCCTCGGCCTCATCTTCGTGCCCCTGAGCTCGATCACCTTCTCGACGCTGGAGGCGGATCTGCGCACCGAGGCGGCGGGCCTGTTCAGCCTGATGCGCAACATCGGCTCCTCGGTCGGCATCTCCATCGTCACCGCGCTCCTCACCCGCGGCACGCAGGTCAATCACGCGCAACTGGCCGAACAGGTGACGCCGTTCATGCCGTCGCTGCGCGCGCCCGGCTATCCGGCGCAATGGTCGCTGGACAGCGTCCACGGCCTGGCCGCGCTCAATGCCGAACTCACGGCCCAGGCGCAGATGATCGCCTATCTCGACGATTTTCGCGTGCTGATGTGGGTGACGCTGGCCGCCCTGCCGCTGATCCTGCTGCTGCGCCGGAACCACCGCCCCGTCACCAAGGAGGCGCTGGACGCGGCGGTCGAGTAGCGCCTATTCGCCTCGCGAGATCCTCCGGACGAAGCGGCGCATGCCGTAGGATTGCAGGAACCCGTAGCTCGCCGCCCCCACATTGGCGCCGACCAGGAAGATGACGGCATCGACCGCTGCGATCGACTCGCTGAAGATCGCCGCGCCCGCCGCGCCGATGTAATACGGCGCCTCTTTCGCCAGGTCGGTGAGGATGTAGCCGGTATGCGTCGCCGCGCGGCGCAGGCGCAAGCTCCAGCCGAGCCGAGCCGCCAGATCGTGCCCAGCCTTGGAGAACAAATTGGTGCTGGTGCCGGTGCGCTGCAGCAGCTCCCAATTGGCCCTCAGGATCGACCATGCGCCGAGGCCCCACGCCACATAGGTGAGCGCCAAGAGCAACAGGGCCGTGGTGTAGCCCACCCCCGTCAGCCATCCGGACCCCGCCAGCAGCAGGCCTGTGCAGGTGGCCACGACGTCCAGCCCGTAGGCGGTGACCACCGAGGCCACCAAGGTGACGATCCAGCGGCGCGCCCGCGTCATCCCGGGCTTTGTCCGCGAAAAGCTGTGCAATTCGACCCCGGACATCGCCACCTCCGGCTTCTACATACGTACCGTACGTATGTAAGCAAACTAGATGCGCCCCGGAGCCGAGTCAAGTAGATTGCGTACCGCGTGTACGTAACGGCGGGAGGGCGTCATTCCGGAACGACAGAAGCGCGGGCGGTCGAACCTGCCCAAGGACGAGGCGCGCCGGCGCTATGCCCGCATCGGCGGCCTCGCGGTCCTGGAGCAGATCCAGGAGGATTCGCAATTGCTGAAGGACCAGGCCATCGCGGTCGGCCCCTTCGCCCGGCTGGATGCCGGCACCGTGGCGGCCCAGGACGGCAAGACCCGCGGCGCCATCACCAATTTGTTCGGCAGCCAGACGGCGTTCCAGGCCGCGGCGATGGCCGCGGCGCTCGATGCCAGCGACCGCTTCGAGAGGTTGAAGTTTCCGGCGCCGAAGGATTTCGACAATGCGGAAAGCTGGCTCGACGCGCTGCTGGCCGCGGAATCGGCGCGCGGCCCGGCCCACGGCAGCAAGCCGGCGGTCAATGACGGGTTCGTCTGGGCCCTGTGGCTCAGCGCCGTCCCCTATGGAATCTGGAGTGAGCAGATCGCCAAGCCCAGCATGGCCGAATACCTCAAGACGGTGGACCGGCTGGAGCACGTCATCCGCGCGGCGCTCGACCATTTCGGGCTGGCGATGCGCGAGGGCGACAGCGTCAGCGACCTGGCCTGCGCCATCGCCGGGCTGACCGAGGGCGTGTGGCTGAACCAGTGCCTGAGCAAACGGCATCCCCTGGACAAATCGGAGCCGGTCGGCGCCCTGCTGCGCCGCGGCGGCCGGATGCTCTGGCGCGGCGCGGTCGTGCCGCGCAAAGCCGCTAGATGATCCCCTTCAGCCTGGCATAGGAAAGCAGCAGGATGGTCTTGGCGTCGATCAACCGGCCGTCCTCGACCATCTTCAGCGCCTCGGCAAAGGGCACTTCGAGCACCTCGATGTCCTCGCCCTCGCCCGCATGGCCGCCGCCCGCACTCACCTTGTCCGCATCTTCATATGCGGCGGCGAAGAAATGCAGCTGCTCGGTGACCGAGCCGGGCGACATATAGGCGGCGAACAGCTTCTCCACCTTGGCGACACGGAAGCCGGTCTCCTCCTCCGCCTCGCGGCGGATCGCCGATTCCGGATCGTCCGCGTCGAGCAAGCCGGCCGGCGCCTCCAGCAACATGCCGTCTGGGTGCCCGCTCGCCAAGGCCGGCAGGCGGAATTGCCGGGTCAGGATCACGCTCTTGCGGGCGCGGTTGTAGAGCAGGATGACGGCACCGTTCCCACGGTCATAGGCCTCGCGCGTCAGGCGCTGCTCGCTGCCGTCCTTGCGGCGGTAGCGGATGTGGTATTTGCGCAGGACGTACCAATCGTCGCTGAGGGTCTCGACCTTGTCGATGACGACGCGGTCGGTCGCGGGCAGTGTTGCGCTCATGCCTGCAGCGCCTTGCGCAGGATGCCGCCCAGCAGCGCGGCGGTCTCGTCGGCCTGCGGCACCGTGGTGAGGAGATGCGCATAGCCGTGGCAGGTGCCGTCGACGCGGTGCAGCGTCACGTGGTTGCCGGCCGCGCGCAGCTTCTCCGCATAGGCCTCGGCCTCGTCGCGCAGCACGTCGAACTCGGCGCTGGTCACCGTGGCCGGCGGCAGGTGGCGGAGATCGGGTGCCCGCAGGAGCGCGACCAGCGGGTTCGTGGCATCCTCCGGCTTGGCGCAATAATGCTTCCAGAACCAGATCATCTCGTCGCGCGTCAATCCGTAATCGTCAGCGAAGTCGCGATAGGACGGCCGCTCGAAATCGCAATCGGTGACCGGATAGATCAGCGTTTGGTGGCGGATCAGCTTCGGCGCCTCGTCGCGCATCAGCAGGCAGAGTGCCCCGGCGAGGTTACCGCCGGCGCTGTCGCCCGCCACCGCGATGCGGCTGCCGTCGAGGCCGAGCGTCGCGCCGCGATCGCGCAGCCACAGCAAGGCGGCGCGGCAATCCAGCAGCCCGGCGGGAAAGTGATGCTCCGGCGCCAGGCGGTAGTCGATCGAGAGCACCGCGCAGCCGGAGTGCTTGGCGAGGCCGCGCGCCAGCAGATCGTGGCTGTCGAGATCGCAGATCACCCAGCCGCCGCCATGGATATAGAGGATGCAGGGCAGGTTCTTTGCATTGCTGTCGGCGTAGAGCCGCGCCTGCATCGGCCCCGCCGCGCCCGCGACCGTCACCTCCTCCACGCGAGCCAGTGGATAGGGCGGGTCGGGCTCCTGCGTCTCGCGCAGCGCCTGGCGGAATCCGGCCGGCCCAAGCGTCCGCCAATCCGGCCCGTCGGGCGGAAAGATCGCCTCGATCATGGCTTTCAGTTCAGGGCTGATCTGCTTGGCGGGCATGCGCGAATCCCGTTCCCCTCGTTGCGACGCGTGC
>JAEUKU010000002.1 GCA_016794075.1 Rhodospirillaceae bacterium | reverse complement strand
TCCTGGTGAAACCAAACCACATCGAGTTCGCCGATCTGGTTGGGGGAGGTAGGGGCGGGCGCGGCGATTGGGCGAGCATGGCGCGGCTGGGCGCGCAATTGCAGCAGCGCGGCGAGGCCGAAGCGATGATCGTCACCCGCGGCGACAAGGGCGCCCTGCTGGTGGCGCCCGGCGAAGCCTGGCGCCTGCAGGCGCCGAAGGTGAAGGTGGCGAGCCTGGTCGGCGCCGGCGATTCGCTGATCGGCGCCGCGGTGCTCGCCCTCGCCCGCGGCGAGACCCTGCTGGAGGCGGCGCGCCTCGGCGTCGCCGCCGCGGCGGCGGCGGTCGAAACACCCGGCACTGAGCTCGCGACGCGCACGGAAACTTTGCGCCTTGCCAGGCGGACGAAAGCATGGCGGGTGTAAGCGCTCACGGCGATGCAATGGCCGTGAGACATCACGCCAGAAGGAACGGCGGCGCATGGATGCGATGATCGTGGTCGACATGCAGGCGGGCCTGCTGAACGGTGCGCCGAAGCACGATCTCTCTGGCGTGATCGCGCGCATCAACCGCCTCGCCGCAGCTACGCGCAAGCAGGGCGGCCGCGTCGTCTTCATCCAGCATTGCGGGCCGGACGGCGAGGCTTTCGCGCCCGGCGCGCCGGGCTGGGACTTCCTGCCGGAGCTGGACCGGCGCGACAGCGACATCGTGGTGCCGAAGAGCCTGAACGATGCCTTCGCCGGCACCGCGCTGAAGGCGGTGCTCGACGGGATCGGCGCCCGGCGCCTGCTCATTGCCGGCTGGGCCACGGATTTCTGCGTCGACGCCACCTTGCGCGGCGCGACCGCCCAGGACTACGACGTGGTCGCCGTGGCCGACGGCCATACCTGCAGCGACCGGCCGCATCTCGCGGCAGCCAAGGTGATCCGGCATCACAACTGGGTCTGGAGCGGCCTCATCGCCCGGCGCTCGATCCGCGTGATGAGCACGGCGGAATTGCTGCCGGCGTGACGCACCGCCTCACCTGCGGAAATGCAGCTCGTGCCGCTCGATGCCGTCCGGCACCGCCGACCAGTCGCGGGCCGAGCGCAGGAAGATGGCGCGGAAGGTCTGCGCCCGCGGGCTGATCCAGCTCGGATCGTCGAAGGTGCCGGCGGGGATCGAGCGAATGCCGGGCACCGCCTCCAGCGTCAGCCCCAGATTGGTGCCGCAATCGCCGCAGAAATGCTGATCCAGCCAGCGCCCGGACAGGTCCGAATGATGGCGATAGATTTTCGGCGCGCCCTTGGTGAAGCGCACGGCTGCGTCCTGGAACACCGCCTCGGTGCCGAAGGCCGTGCCGGTGCGCTTCTGGCACCAGGCGCAATGGCACATCGAAACGCGCTCCGGCGCGCCGTCGACGACGTAGCGCACGGCGCCGCAGACGCAGCCGCCTTCGTGCTGGGTGGGCATCGCTGGAATTCCCGCTTGTTCCGACACGGCGCAGCATCATACGCGCAGTATCGGCGTGCCGCACCGTGGTTCGCGGCGCGAAATCCGGAGCGTCATAAGCGCAAATAGCGCCTCAGCCGGCCGCTTTCCAGGGGTCAATCACCGTCAGACCGGCGGCGGTGAAGGCGCTGGTGTCGCGCGACGCCACGGCGAATTCGTGCGCGGCGGCGATCGCGGCGATGTAGCCGTCGGGCGTGGGAAAGCCCTTTCCGGCCTTGCGCGCCTTGACGGCGAGATCAGCATATCGCCGCGCCGCCGCGGTATCGAAGGGCAGGATGCGCGCCGCGAACAGCTCCAGCACGCCGTCGAGCGCGGCCGCCAGCCTGTCCCTGCGATTGCCCTTGGGCAGCACGCCGATGCCGAACATCAGCTCGGCGATAGTGACGCTGGAGAGAAAGAGCGTCTCCGCCGCCTGGGCGTCGAGCCAGTCGCGAATCGCCGGATCCGGCGCGGGCCTCATCGCCTCGGACACGACATTGGTGTCGAGCAGGATCATGCCAAGCGCATCGGCTTCGCGGGCCGGGTATCGCGGGCCTGTTCGAGCGCCTCGACATCGGCATTGGTGAGCCCGATTTTCCGGCTCATCTGTGACAGCGCCGTGCCCAGCCGCAGCCGTCCCTCCGGGCGCACCGCCGCCTCCAGGATGGCGCGCATCTCGGCCTCCGTGCTGCGGTTGTGCCGCGCCGCGCGGATTTTCAGGGCGCGATGCGCCTCTTCGGAAAGATTGCGGATGGTGACGGCGGCCATGATGTCATTCTCTGCTCGATGACTGCAATGATATCAATGTAGACAACTTGATGGCATCGGTCAAGAATGACGGTGGCGGTCACAGCCGGCGGCGTGAACCGCAAAGGAAATATCGACTCTGACCCCAGAGAACGGACGATAGATTTTGGGCGCGCCCTTGGTGAAGCGCACGGCCGCGTCCTGGAACACCGCCTCGGTGCCGAAGGCCGTGCCGGTGCGCTTCTGGCACCAGGCGCAATGGCACATCGACACACGCTCCGGCGCGCCCTCGGTCACATAACGCACCGCGCTGCGAACGCAGCCGCCTTCGTGCTGGGTGGCGCAGCGGAACTTCCGGATCGCTCAATTCTCGCCATCGGCCACCTTTCTCAGGCAGGCGCTCTTGCCGTCCTTGCGTGTCTTGACGACGTAGTCGCATTCGGGTCTCGTCGCGTCGACGACGAACGAGAGGCATTTCGTCGGACCGGTGTCCAGCGCGATGCAGATCCACGGGCCGTCGCGCGCATCGAGCACTGCGGTCCTGGCCTTGCCCTGGAAATACCAGGCAACCTCCATCCTCGCGTGTCCGAGAACGAGCCGACCACTCATTCCGGTGTTGCTGTCGGTGAGCGAGAATGTCCTCGTCTCTTTTGACCAAGCTAATTCGGTGAGCTGCTGGGCGCTCAGCCGGTATCGTGACTCGGGCGATTCGTCGGCATCTGAGTATGCGCGGTATGAGCGCAGAAAAGCGCCATCCCCGCCAATGCCGCGGCGAGTATTCTGGAACCAAACACCTGCCGTGGGGTGAGGATCATCCAGATGGCGGATTGAATCAAAACATATGCCCAAACCGCCGCGCCTTGGTGATCAGGTATTGCGCGTTGTGGTCGTTCGACGGAAAGACGTGCGGCACGCGTTCGGCGACGCGGATGCCGCATTGCTCGAGGCCGGTCAGCTTCTCGGGGTTGTTGGTGAGCAGGCGGACGGCGGTGAAGCCGAGTTGGCGCAGCATCTCGGCGGCGGGTTGATAGACGCGTTCGTCGGCGCCGAAGCCGAGTTGCAAGTTCGCTTCCAGCGTGTCGGCGCCGGCATCCTGCAGGCGATAGGCGCGCAGCTTGTTGATCAGGCCGATGCCGCGGCCTTCCTGCGCGAGATAGAGGACGATCCCCGCGCCGGACTTGGCGATGGTCTCGATGGCGCCGCGCAGCTGGTCGCCGCAATCGCAACGCAGCGAGCCGAGCAGATCGCCGGTGAAGCATTCCGAATGCAGCCGGATCAGCACCGGCTGCGCCGGGTCGGGGCGGCCGATGACGATGGCGAGGTGCTCCTTGCCGCCATCGGCCGGGCGGAAGGCGATGATCTCGGTTTCTTCCGCACCTTCGAGCGGCACGCGCGCCGAGCCGACGCGCTTG
>JAEUKU010000445.1 GCA_016794075.1 Rhodospirillaceae bacterium | reverse complement strand
CTCCTCGACCACGTGGCGATTGTGGACGATCTCGTGCCGGACATAGACCGGGGCGCCATAGCGCTCCAGCGCCCGCTCCACGATCTGGATGGCGCGGTCCACCCCGGCGCAGAAGCCGCGCGGGGCCGCCAGCAGCAGGGTCAGAGCGTCCTTGGCCATGCGTCGTCCGTCTCCAATGCGCCCCCTCCCTTAGCCCTTTTGCCGGGACCGGGCAACCGGCGATTTCCGCATATATTGCCGCCGCTTATGGCATTTCCAAGGCGCCGATGCGGCGCTATCCGCCTTGTGGAGCGGGGGGCGCTTCCGTTACTCTCCGGCCACGGCCGGGGGGCCGGAAGGACGCCCCGGGACCGGGATGCAGCCGAGGACGGGGATATACCATGGCCGAGCCGGTGATTGCCCAGAAATCGCCTTTCAAGGTCGAGGTGGTGAAGGGCAAGAGCTATTTCTGGTGCGCCTGCGGGAGGAGCAAGAACCAGCCCTTCTGCGACGGCTCGCACAAGGGCTCGGAATTCTCCCCCATCAAGCACGAGGCCACCGAGGACAAGACGGTGTTCTTCTGCGGCTGCAAGCACTCCGCCAGGAAGCCGTTCTGCGACGGAACCCACAGCCGCCTCTAGCGCCAGATCGCCGCCGCCCGACGGCTCACACAGGAATCCACGATGCACTTTCCCGGACTGAAGATTGGCACCAGCGCCGCGCGCCGCGCGGCCTTCGCTGCGCTCGCCCTGCTGGCGCTCGCGAGCTGCACGGCGAACGAGGATCTCGCCTCCTACCCCTGTCCCGCGGTGCTCCCCGTCCGCGACGCCTCCTACATGACCAAGTTCGAAGGCCAGAGCCAGGATCTCTCCGACACGCTGTTCGAGGCGAAGATCGACGCCGTGCTGCCGGCCGCCAATTGCGTCTATCAGCTGAGCGACAACGGCAATTCCATCGTCTACGACATCCGCGTCCAGTTCCTCGCCCAGCGCGGGCCGAAGGAGCGCGAGGGTGCCGCCAAATTCGACTATTTCGTCGCCGTCACCGGCCCCGGCGGCAAGCGCCTGGCGCGCGAGGTGTTCCCGACCGAGGTGGTGTTCGAGAACAACGCCACCCAGGCCATCGTCGTCGAGGAAATCCAGCCCACGATTCCGCTCAAAGCGGGCGAGAATGGCGACTGGTACCGCATCTATGTCGGCTTCATGCTGACCGAGCAGGAACTGGCCTACAACCGCAAGAATCCGCGGTAGCGCTGCGCCGTGGGGCTAGCGCTTGGGGTCCGGAAGCCACTCTGGAGCTGGGCAGGCGCGCAGAGACTGCAGGCATTCGTCACTGGGCCGCCGCTCGACTAAGTAGCGCGTCGGCGTCGTGTCAGGCTCCGCCCGGAGCGGTCCGCAATGCGCCTCGATATCGGTCCAGGTGCGAACGATGGTGTCGTCGTCGTTGAGGCGTATGGCCAGGGCATCGGCGCGGGGGAGGAGGGACATGGCATCCGTGGTCCAGACGGCCCAGGTATGGCAGCGCCCCTCATGTTCGAGCGCGTTGAGCGAGGCCACGAATACGTCGCGCCCGGTCCGCTCGAAATGGCTTTCCAGCAGGGTCTTCTGCTCCGTGTAGTCCCAGAGATCTTGTTTCGCGCGCAGCCGCGATAGCGCCGGCACATTGCCATCCGGAAAATCGAAGCGACGCCACGATCCGTCGCGCAGGACCAGTGGCAAGAAGGAGATGGCGCGCTGATCCCGATCGATCTCGCCTTCTACGAAATGCGCCATCGCTTCCAGGGCATCGAGTTCACGCGAGCCGCAAACGGCAAGGCAACTTCTGGACACGGCCACTGCCACGGGATCGCCGCGCAGCGGCAGATTGGCAAATAGGTCCGTCAACAGCAGCCGTGAGGCGTCATAATTGTCGTCATATTTTGAGACAAAGAATCCGCCTTTCGTTCTATCGAACTTGGATGGGCTGATGGCACGGAGGTTGTCGAGCGCGGTCGGCAGAAGATCGTCCACCGTGCGCGACCACTGCTTGAGGCGTGTCGCTGCAAGGATCTTGATGGAGTTCGGCCGGTCGATCGCCACGGAAATCGCCAGCGATCCGCAGAACTCCTTCAATGCGTAGTCGAAGCTATCCCTATCCGCCTTCAGGGATGGATCGAGCCATTGATTGCGGAGATGACTCAGATTCCGGACCACTGGCAGCAACAAGGCCATCACATCCGGAAGTGCAATGTCCTCTGCCTTCTGCTCGCGGGCGAATGCCGCAGCACGCGCCACAACGTCGTGCTTTTCAGCCCTGCCCGCCGCATTCCACTCGGCGTGCAGGTTGTGCAAATACAAGATGCCGTATTCATCGCCCAGGGCGAGCGCAAATCGCTCGCGGTCGTAGTCAATTTTCTCGTTCCAGCCGTCGCGCTGCAATTGCCGAACGACGAGACCTGCGAACTGATCCTGGCTGGGCCTGCTGCGGAAAAAGTCGAGGATTCTCAAGGCGAACCTGGGTGGCGAGTCGATGGGGCGACAATCCTAGCCGATATTCTCCGCGTGTCGACCGCACGTTCCGGCGTTATAATCAACAAAACGATTGATTATCAACGTGTGTGTTGATATTTATGCTCTATGAACGGAGCGACGACATTGCGGCTGGCGGAGGAGGTCAAAGAGGATGACATCCTCGATGCCGTCTTCTTCGCCCTCTCCGATCCGGTGCGCCGGGCGATCCTGGAGCGGCTGGATGACGGGCCGCTGCTGGTCTCGGAGTTGGCGGCGCCCTTCGACATCTCGCTGCAGGCGGTGTCGCGCCATATCCAGGTGCTGGTGCGCGCCGGGCTGATCAGCCAGGAGCGCACCGGGCGCATCAGCCGCTGCTCGCTCGAAGCCGGGCCGGTCTATGACGCGGCGCTGTGGATCAACCGCTACAGCAAATACTGGCAGGACCAGTTCAACGTCCTGGCCGTCGCGCTGCACGACATCGAAGCGCGCAAGAAGCCGGCGCCGCGGCCGAAGCGGCGCAAGACCTGAAGCCAGGGGATTTTCGCAAGCCATGTGTTGTTGCACAGGAGGAGTATTATGGATCACCGAATTGTCGCCCGCGACGAATGGCTCGACGCCCGCCGCGCATTGCTCGCCAAGGAAAAGCGCTTCACCCAGCTGCGCGACGAGCTCAGCGCCGAACGCCGCGAACTGCCGTGGGAGAAGGTGGAGAAAAGCTATGTCTTCGATGGCCCGGCTGGCCGCGAGAGCCTGGCCGACCTCTTCGCCGGCAAGTCGCAGCTGATCGTCTACCATTTCATGTTCGCGCCCGAGTGGGAGGAGGGCTGCAAGAGCTGCTCCTTCTGGGCCGACAATTTCGACCGTCTGCCGGTGCATCTGAAGCACCGCGACACCACGATGCTCGCCATCTCCCGCGCGCCGCTGGCGAAGTTGGAAGCGTATCGCAAGCGGATGGGCTGGAGCTTCAAGTGGGTCTCCTCCGCCGCCTCCGACTTCAACTACGACTACAACGTCTCCTTCGCCGGCCCGCGCGCCGGCCGGTCCCGCACCGACTACAATTTCGGCGCGTCGGCGGATGACGCGCGCTATACGGGCGAGGAATTCCCCGGCATCAGCGTGTTCTACAAGGACGCGACGGGCGACATCTTCCACACCTATTCCTGCTACGCCCGCGGCATCGACATGATGAACAACGCCTATCACTATCTCGACCTGACGCCGAAGGGCCGCGACGAGGGCGACGGCATCATGGCCTGGCTGCGGCGCAATGACGAGTACAAGGACTGAGTTACGGAGGCCGACATGAACTACAGCGCGGGCATGGGCCGCATCGCCGGCTACCGGCAGGAGATCGCGGAACTGCGCAAGAAGATGCGCGCCGCCCAGGCGGAGATCGAGCCGCAGGAGGTGCAGGACTACGTCTTCTCGAGCCTCGACGGCCCCCGAAAACTGTCGGAGCTGTTCGGTGGCAAGGAGGATCTGATCCTGATCCACAACATGGGCAAGAAGTGCCCGGCCTGCACCCTCTGGGCCGACGGCTTCAACGGCGTCTATCCGCACTTGGCCGACCGCGCCGGTTTTGTCGTGACCTCGCCGGATTCGCCGGCGGTGCAGCGGGAATTCGCCGCCTCGCGCGGCTGGCGCTTCCCCATGGTCAGCCACGAAGGCACCAGTTTTGCCGCCGACATGGGCTATCACAGCGAGCGTGGCTACAAGCCGGGCGTCTCGGTGTTCCGCAAGCACGGCAAGCGGATCCTGCGGGTCGGCGACACCCGCTTTAATCCCTTCGACGACTTCGCCGGCATCTGGCACCTGTTCGACATGCTGCCCGGCGGGGCGGGCGGCTGGATGCCGAAATTCGCCTATTGAGCGGACGAGCCCGGATTCCCCATCGGTCGACAGCGCCGGCCCCGCGCCCTTATGCTGTATGAGGCGCGGCGGTTCATCCACGGGATATCCGGGTATGGGCGAGCACGATCGGCACCACCACCATCAGCATCACCAGCCCGGCGAAGCGGCAGCCTCGCCCGTGGTCGCGGCCGGGACGATCTACACTTGTCCCATGCATCCGCAGGTGCGCCAGGACCGGCCGGGCAACTGCCCGATCTGCGGCATGACCCTGGAGCCGCTCCTGCCGACGCTCGAGGAAGGGCCGGATCCGGAGCTGGTCAGCTTCCAGCGGCGCTTCTGGTGGACCCTGCCGCTCACCGTCATCGTGACCGTGCTCGCCATGGCGGGCCACTACGTGCCCGGTGTTTCGGTGGAGCAGCGCACCTGGATCGAGCTGGTGCTGTCGCTGCCGATCGTGCTGTGGGCCGGCGCGCCGTTCTTCATCCGCTGCCTGGACTCGATCCGCCGCCTCAGCCCCAACATGTGGACGCTGATCGGCATCGGTGTCGGCGCGGCCTTTCTCTACAGCCTCGCCGCCACCTTCATCCCCGGCCTGTTCCCCCAGGTGTTCGAGGCGCATGGCCGGATCGGCGTCTATTACGAGGCGGCGGCGGTCATCGTCTCGCTCACCCTGCTCGGCCAGATCCTGGAGATGAAGGCGCGCTCGCAGACCTCGGCCGCCATCAAGTCGCTGCTGGGCCTGGCCCCCCGCACCGCACGCCGCATCCGCGACGATGGCGGCGAGGAGGATGTGCCGCTGACCCATGTCCATGTCGGCGACCGCCTGCGCGTGCGCCCGGGCGAGAAGGTGCCGGTCGACGGCGTCGTCGTCGAGGGCCGCTCCAGCATCGATGAATCCATGATCACCGGCGAACCCGTGCCGGTCGAGAAGCAGGCCGGCGACAAGGTGATCGGTGCCACCATCAACGGCAATGGCAGCCTGGTGATGCGGGCGGAAAAGGTCGGCGCCCAGACCATGCTGTCGCAGATCGTGCAGATGGTGGCGCAGGCCCAGCGCTCGCGGGCGCCGATCCAGCGCATGGCCGATGCGGTGTCGTTCTGGTTCGTGCTGGCTGTGCTTGCAATCGCCGTGGCGACCTTGGCCCTGTGGGGCCTGGCGGGGCCGGAGCCGCGCTGGACCTACGCAATCCTCAACGCGGTGTCGGTGCTGATCATCGCCTGTCCCTGTGCCCTGGGCCTCGCCACGCCGATGTCGATCATGGTCGCGACCGGCAAGGGTGCGATGTCGGGGATCCTGTTTCGCGATGCCGAGGCCATCGAATCGCTGCGCACCATCGATACATTGATCGTCGACAAGACCGGGACCCTCACCCTGGGCAAGCCCCAATTCCACAGTGTCGTGGCGGCCCCCGGATTCACGGAGGACGAGGTTCTGCGCCTTGCCGCCAGCCTGGACCAGGGCAGCGAGCATCCCCTGGCCGACGCCATCGTGGGAGAGGCGCGCCGGCGCGGCCTGGATCTGGCGAAGCCCGAGGCGTTCGAATCCGGCACCGGCATCGGCGTGCGCGGTCTGGTCAACGGCCGGCGCGTCGCGCTTGGCAACACCATGCTGATGCAGCAGGTCGGCGCCGATCCGATGCCGCTGCACGCGGCGGCCGAGTTGCGCCGGGCGGAAGGCGCCTCGGCCATGTTCCTGGCGGTGGATGCCCGGCTGGCCGGGCTGATCGCGGCGGCCGATCCGATCAAGGACTCGACACCCGAGGCCATTGGCCAGCTGCATGCTGCGGGAATCCGGGTGGTGATGGCCACGGGGGACGGGCTCACCACGGCGAAGGCGGTGGCGGCGCGCCTCCACATCGACGAGGTGCATGGCGAGGTGCGGCCCCAAGACAAGGTCGAGCTGGTGGCGGCGCTGCAAGACCAGGGCCGCCGCGTGGCGATGGCCGGCGACGGCATCAACGATGCCCCCGCCCTGGCGCGGGCGCATGTCGGCATCGCCATGGGCACCGGCACCGACGTCGCGATGAATAGCGGGCACGTGACGCTGGTGAAAGGCGATCTTCGCGGCATCGCGCGGGCGCGCCAGCTGTCGCAGGCGACGGTCGCCAACATGAAACAGAATCTGGCCTTCGCCCTGGTCTACAACGCCCTGGGCGTGCCGATCGCCGCCGGCATCCTCTATCCAAGTCTGGGAATCCTGATGTCGCCGCTTTTCGCGGCGGCGGCGATGAGCCTCAGCTCGGTTTCCGTGGTGAGCAACGCGCTGCGGCTGCGCCGGGCATGAGGGTATTGCGCGGCCATAGTCGCTCGCGCGAATGGTCGCAATTTCGGGAAATTTCGCCGCTTGACGGCAAGCCCTCGGGGAGCGATGCTCCGCCCGGTTTCGACCGTTTGCGGGAGAGACCGTCCGGCGGCCAGAGTGACCGTCGGCCGGCGCCGAAGGAGCAACCGCCCCCGGAAACTCTCAGGCAAAAGGACCGCACGGTTCAGAAAACTCTGGAAAGCGGGCCGCCCCACAC
>JAEUKU010000423.1 GCA_016794075.1 Rhodospirillaceae bacterium | reverse complement strand
ATCAACCGCGCGATCCTGCAGCGGCTGGCGCTGCTGGGCGCGCCGCAGGCTGCGCTGGTGGCGGGGTGCGTGTTCCAGGCGTGGTGGAACCGGCGGGCGGGGGCCGCGGCGCAGGCGCAAGTGAAGGACTACGACATCTTCTATTTCGACGCTGCCGACCTTTCGTGGGAGGCGGAGGATCGCGTCATCCAGCGCGGCCGGGCCCTCTTCGCTGACCTCGACGCGCTGATCGAGATCCGCAACCAGGCGCGCGTGCATCTGTGGTATCCGCAACGTTTCGGCGCGGCCTATCCGCAGCTGGCGAGCTGCGCCGACGGCATCGGGCGCTTCCTGGTGCGCTGCACCTGCGTGGGGCTGATGCCGCAAGGCGACGGGGCGCTGAAGCTGATCGCGCCGTATGGACTGGACGAACTCGAACGCGGCGAGTTGCGGCCGAACGCGAATGCGCCCAGCCTGGAACGCTTTCGCGACAAGGCCGCGAGCTATGTCGCCCGCTGGCCCTGGCTAAAAATCGTGGAAGACTGAGCCGGCGGCTCAGTCGTCCCGGTGGGTGCGCTCCATGCGCTCGTGGCGTTCCTGCGCCTCGAGCGACAAAGTGGCGATCGGGCGCGCTTCCAGCCGCTTTAGGCTGATCGGCTCGCCGGTCTCCTCGCAATAGCCGTAGGTGCCGTCCTCGATCCGGCGCAGCGCGTCGTCGATCTTGGCGATCAGCTTGCGCTCGCGGTCGCGGGTGCGCAGTTCCAGCGCGCGGTCCGTCTCCAGGCTGGCGCGATCGGTGATGTCGGGCTCCGACAGGCTCTCTTCCTGCAGGTGGTTCAGCGTCTCGCCCGATTCACGCAGCAGCTCCGCCTTCCAGGCCAGGAGCTTCTGGCGGAAATACTCCTGCTGCATCGGGTTCATGAAGTCTTCTTTGTCGTTGGGTCGGTAGTCAGGCGACAACAGCGGTTTCATGCGTGGCTCTGCTTGTTCCGATCGTTTCTCGCGGCGCCGGCTGGGCATATTCCATGCCACCCCTGCGGCCTCCCGAGATTGCCGGGAGTATAGAAATTTAAGCCTCCGCCGCAAGCGCGGAATTTCGCAGTCATGCCATTGTTATGCTTGAATAAATCGCGAATCGCGCGGCTGACTAGCGGGTCAGCTTGGCAAGTTCGACCGCGGCGCGGAGCTCGATCTCGTCCAGAATCGCGGTGAGCGCCGGGTCGTTCACCTGCTCGCGCCGCGCGCGCACCAGCTGCGCCAGCTGCTCCAGGCGGCCCACGGGAATCGTACCCAGCAGCAGGCCGAGGCGGATTTCCTCCAGATTGTCGAGCATGGTGTCGCCGCGCTCGATCGCCTTGCGTCGCGCGCGCCGCTCGGTCGAATCCGGCGTGCCCTGCAAGGCCAGGACCGTCGACACGCCGCCGAGGCCGACTGCCCCACCGACGGTGCCATGGGCGCCGCCGCTGGCCGCTTCCTCATGCAAGGCGGCGGCGAAATCGGCGCTGCCCGGCGGATGCGAACCGCCGATACGCCGCGTGGTGGCCGGTCTGATCTTGGTCGGATCGATCTTCATCAATATGCGGACGCTGGCCCAAGCGGTGACAGGCTGGGAGCCCAAAACTACACGCCGAACCATGCCGCCGGTATCGCTAACATCCTGTTAACGACGCGCCGAAGCGCTTGGCCGGCAAGGAAATTCCTGCCGCCGGCGCTGCGCCTTGCCCGCCCCAGCGCCAAGCCCTGCCACCGCCCGGACAAAGAAAATCGCTTTTTATCAGTGGATTACAGCGCGCCCGCCGATGGCACGGCAGTTGCTTAGAGATTAGCAGGATCAAACCCGAGACACCGTTTCACGTCGAAGGACCCAAAATGACCGCGCCGGTATTCACCTCACTCCGCCAAGCCCGCCGGGCCGCCGCGCGCCCGCCGAAGGCCGTTTGCCGCTCGCTGCGCGCCTTCCTGGCTCTGGTGCTCGCCCTCGCCCTCGCTTTACCCGCCCCGGCCCAGGCGGTGTCCCGCATCAAGGACATCGCCGATTTCCAGGGCGTGCGCGAGAACCAGCTGGTCGGCTATGGCCTGGTGGTCGGGCTCAACGGCACCGGCGACGAGGTCAAGGACGGCGGCAAGGGCGTGTTCACCCGCGAGAGCCTCATCGGCATGCTGGAGCGACTTGGCGTCAACGCCCGCGACGCGGATCTGGAGACCAACAACGTCGCCGCGGTGATGGTGACCGCCAACCTGCCGCCCTTCTCCCGCCAGGGCTCCGAGGTCGATGTCACCGTCTCCTCGCTCGGCGACGCCACCAGCCTGCAGGGCGGCACGCTCCTGGTGACCCCGATGCTCGGCGCGGATGGCGAGGTCTACGTCGTCGCCCAGGGCCAGATCACGGTCAGCGGATTCTCCGCCGCCGGCGCCGCGGAATCCGTCCTCCGCGGCGTGCCGACCAGCGGCCGCATCGCCCGCGGCGGCATCGTCGAGCGCGAAGTGCCGTTCGACATCCAGGCGCTGCCCCAGATCGACCTGTCCCTGCGCAATCCCGACTTCACCACCGCGCAGCGCATCGCCGCCGTGATCAATGAATCGACCGGCCGCCCGGTCGCCTATGCCAAGGATTCCGGCACGGTGGTGCTCGACGTCGGCGCCGGCGGCGGCGACGCCGCCGCGCTGCTGGCCGAGGTCGAGAACCTGCCGATCGAGCCGGACCTGCCGGCCCGCGTGGTGATCGACGAGACCACCGGCGTCATCGTCATGGGCGAGAACGTGCGCATCAGCAAGGTCGCGGTGGCGCAGGGCAACCTCACCATCCGCATCACCGAGACGCCGCAGGTCTCGCAGCCGAACCCGTTCTCCAATACCGGCGTCACCGTGGTCGTGCCGCGCACCAATGTGCAGGTCGAGGAGGACGCCGACCGCAAGCTGGCGGTGCTCGAGCCCGGCATCACGCTGGAAGAGCTGGTGGCCGGCCTCAACTCGCTCGGCGTCAGCCCGCGCGACATGATCTCCATCCTGCAGACGATCAAGACCGCCGGCGCGCTGCAGGCCGACATCATGGTGCAGTGATGACCACCCCGATCAGCAGCGCCGCAACTTCGCCCCTCACCTATCTCGACACCCTGCGCAGCCGGCAGATTCCGGCGGTCGACCCGCGGGACCTGGCGAAGAGCAAGGAGGCGGCGCAGGATTTCGAGGCCTTCTTCGTCACCCACGCCTTCGAGGACATGTTCGCCGGCATCTCCGACGACCCGATGTTCGGCGGCGGCGAAGCGGAGAACATGTTCCGCTCCTTCCTGCTGCAGGAATACGGCAAGACGGTCGCGAAGGCCGGCGGTGTCGGCATCTCCGACATGGTGCAGCGGCAATTGCTTGAACTTCAGGAGGCATCGAAATGAACAAGTCATCCCGCATGGCGGACCTGCTGGCCATCACCTCGCGGCTGATCGCCTGCATGGAGCGCGAGATCGAGCTGCTGCGCACCCTGCAGCCGAAGGAGCTGCGCCGGCTGCAGGAGGACAAGACCGCGTTGGCCGATGCCTATCGCGCCTTCGTCCTGGCGCTGAAGGAGCCGGATGAGGCGGCCGATTCCGTCAACGACGTCCTGCGCGACGAGCTGGCCGAGGCGACCGAGCGGTTCCAGGCCACACTCGCCGACAATCTGCGGGCGCTGCGCGCGATGCGCGACGTCAACGAGCGGGTGATGCGGGCCGTGGTGCAGGCGCTCGAGGAGCCGCGCATCCAGGTGACCGGCTACAACCAGCGCGGCGCGCTGAAGCGCGGCCGGCGCAGCCCGCTGACCGCCGCCGCGGCGGTGCAGCAGCGGGCATGAAAAAAGGCCCCGCGGGGGCCTGGCGTTCCCATCAGCGGCGCGCCGGCGATGCTAGGCCGAAACGCTCACCACAGCGCTGTTCTGATTGGCGCTGAGCACAGCCGTCACCGCCTGCGGCAGGCTCGGCAGCGGCGCCGGCGTCGCCAGCGGCGTACCGGCCGCCGGAACCAGCACCTTCTCGCTCTGTGGCGCCGGCTGCTTGACCAGAAGGTTGGCGCGTTCCTCGGCGCGCATGGTGCGCTCATAGGCGCGCAGTGCCTCCTCCGACGGGATCTGGATGGTGCGCTCGCCCGTCTCCGGGCTCTGCCCGATGAGGACGATGCGGCCGATATCCTGGCGATAGACGAATTCAGTGCTGTTGTAGCGCAAGGCAACGACGCCTCCGCTGGCGCCAGGCGCGCTGGCCACGGGCTCGGCGGCGACCGGCGCCGGCGCGGCGGCGACCAGCTGCAGATCGACAGGCGGCGCTTCGCGCACCGGGTTCGGTGCGGCGCTGACCGGGGCGCTCGAGGCGTTGATCGCACGGAGCATTCGACCTGCAACTCCTTTCTGCGGTAGGGTGCACCCACCTGGAGTTCTGGCGGAGTACACCATACTGCACTATAGAGTATAGTATCGTCAGCCCTGCTACGCAAGAGGTTAAATTGCCCGGCGCAGGCCGGCCTTCCCCGTGGCGCAGGCCGGCCCTCTCGCGGTCGCCGGCACCCGGCAATTGTTGCTCCCCGCCGCGCCACCGGCCGGCGGCCGGGCAGGAAAATTCCCCCCGCCGCCCCTCCGTCTTTGCCGGTCACACCTTCCCTCTCGGCCGCGTTTACCATGTAAAAGTGCGCTTTATCAATATCTTACGAGTTGGCACGCAAGTTGCTTTTCTCCTGGCAACGCCGCATGTGCGGCACGAGTCGGGCGCCAAAGCGCACCCGAGGTTGGCTATGATCAAGGAGAACCCTGATGCCGACGAATGATGTGCAACTGACCGCGGGCATCCGCAACAACCTGCTGCTGTTGCAGGTAACGTCGGAAAAGATCGACCGCACCCAGCAGCGCCTGGCCACCGGCAACAAGATCAACACCGCCATCGACGGCGCGGTCGCCTTCTTCGCCGCCAAGGGCCTCAACCGGCGCGCCGACGATCTCTCGCAGCTGAAGGATTCGATCGGGCAGAGCATCAGCACGATCAAGGCCGCCGACACCGGCGTCACCGGCATCGAGAAGCTGCTCGACCAGGCCAAGGGCCTGATCACCTCGGCCTATGGCAGCCTGGGCAAGGAGAAGAACGCCGTCGACTTGCGCAAGTCGCTGTCGGAGCAGTTCAACAACCTGCTGCGCCAGATCGACAAGCTGGCCGATGACGGCGCCTATCAGGGCAAGAACCTGCTGCTCGGCAGCGGCCTGCGCCTCGACGCGACCTCGTCGTCGAAGAGCGCCACCAACGCGCTGACCGGCATCAGCAACGCGCGCGTCACCAACGTGGTCTCGGCCGACGACTATGTCATCGACATCAGCGGCGACGGCGCCATCTCCGCCAATGCCAGCGACGTCGCCAATGCCGAGCGCGACCGCGGCATCCAGAACCTGACCGTCACCGGCTTCGCCAGCAAGACGCTGGGCAATTTCGACGACGTCACGATCCGCTACGCCGGCGGCAAGGGCAAGGACAAGACCTTCACCGTGACCGAGGGCAGCGTCGCCTATACCCGCACCTTCACCAACGCGGAATGGGTAGCGGCGAAGTCGACCGGCCGGATCCTCAATTTCGACCACCAGTTCGCCAGCGGCACGCACATCAACTTCGACATCGACTTCGACTCCATCGACGACGTGCCCGATACCGCCGGCGTCGGCACCTCGGTGATCGAGAAGAACGTCAATCTCGAGATCGGCGTCGCCAATTTGAACGGCATCGGCCAGCGCATCGCGCGCAGCGGCCTCAACCTCTCGGGCCAGCAGAAGCTCGACGGCGGCGAGAACGCCTTCGCCTTCGATTCCGGCACCGCGCGCTTCACCGTCGACGAGCGCACGATCCTGCAGGCGGCGCAATATGACGCGACCATCGGCACCTCGTATGGCCGCGCGTCCGAGGCGATCATCGGCACCCCGTCGATCGTCACCGGCGGCGCATCCTCGGGCGTGGTCAACGATTTCACCTACAGCCTCACCGCGGCCGCCGACGCCGCCGATTTCAACTTCGTCACCGGCACCTTCACCAGCTACGCGACGACGTTGAACGGCCCCGCCGGCGCCGTCACCCTCGCGGTCAGCGCCGCCGGCCTCTACACCTTCTCCTCGGCTGCGGATTCCGGCCAGTCGGTCACGCTGAACCTGCAGCCCGCCGGCTTCCAGGGGATCGTGACGGCGACCGCCTCGAGCGCCGGCCAGGCCGACGCGACGGAACAGACGCTGGGCGCGGCGGCCTCCGCCGGCGCGGTGGCGCTGACCGGGCTCACCGGCCTCGCCGACAACCTCGCCCATACCCTGACCTTCAACTTCGTCACCACCACCTCGGCGGCGACGATCACGTTGAGCGACGGCTATGGCGGCACCGCCAGCTACACCGCGAGCACCTTCGACAGCCAGAACGCCACCTTCACCATCACCGGCGGCGTCAACAGCGGCGCCACGGTGACGCTGGTCCTGACCAGCGCCGGCCTGGTGGCCAATGCCGAGGGCACGGTCAAATACAACGCCATCGGCGACTTCACCGGCCCCGACCAGGCGCTGTTCGACGTCCGCGCCGCCAATACCGGCCAGACCGCGACCCTCAACACGGTCCAGGTCACCGACGGCAACGACAGCAACAACATGACGGTTCAGCTGAACGAGACCAACACCAGCCAGGTCACGGTGGTCAGCCAGAACGTGAAGACCGAGGGCCAGGGCCTGGCCGTGGACTTCGCCCAGAACGAATGGCGCGACCGCTCCGACATCGACGCGGCGGCAGCCTCGATCGAGGCGGCGAAGCTGCGGTTGCGGGCCGCGGCATCCTCGCTCAGCAACAACCTCGACATCATCACCACCCGGCAGACCTTCACCAACGAATTCATCAACGTGCTGGCCGAAGGCGCCAACAAGCTGGTCCAGGCGGACCAGAACGAGGAAGGCGCCAACCTGCTGCAGCTGCAGACGCGCCAGCAGCTGGGCACGATCAGCCTCAGCCTTGCCAACCAGGCGCAGCAGGCGATCCTGCGGCTGTTCTAAGCCGCAGGCCGCCCGGCGCGCGCCGCGGCGGTCAGGTTCCAAAGCAAGACCGCCCGGCGCAGCAGCGCCGGGCGGTTTCGTCTTTCTGGGCCGGATGGATGCCGGCGGCGCGTGCCGCTCAGCGGATGTAGATCTGGTCCATCCTGCTCAACGAGTCAGTAGTCTCGCCGACCGGGGATTGCGGCGCGACTGGCGCCGCCAGGACTTGCGGCTGGCCTTGCGGCTGCCCCTGGAAGCGCTCGAGGCGATGCCGATGGACGCTGTTGTCCGGGGCGATCATGGCGGCGCGGCGGGCGGCATCGATTGCCTCCACCTTCTCGCCAGAGGCCATCGCGATGTCGGCGAGCGCACCCCAGGCCTCGTCCGCCCGCGGCTTGATCGAGGTGGCGCGGCGCAGCCAGCGCAGCGCCTTGGGCCGGTCGCCGGTGATCGCCAGCGCGAGGCCGAAATGCAGCGCTGCGGTAAAGCGGTCCGGATTCATCGCCAGCGACGCCTCCAGATGCGGCAGGGCCTCGGCCGGCTGGTTGCGCTGCACCAGCAGCACGCCCAGATTAGAGAGGTGATCGCTGTTCTGGGGCGCGCGCTTCAGCGCCTCGCGGAAGGCGATTTCGGCAGCCGCCAGATCCTTGCGATCCAGTTCGGCGATGCCGAGCTGGCTCCAATTCTCCGCGTCATGGGGCGCCAGCGCGACCACGCGCTTCAGCGCCTCGATTTGTTCCTGCGGCCGATCGAGGTCGCCCAGGCAGGTGGCCAGATTCTGCCAGGCCATCACGTATTTCGGCTCCAGGCGCACGGCGGCCTGTGCCGCCGCCAGCGCCTGCTCCGGCCGGTCCGCGGTCAGTTCCGCCGCGGCCAGGTTGTTCCAGTAGAGCGATTCCTTCGGCTTGATTGCCACCACGCGGCGCAGGAGGGCGATGCCCTCCTCCAGATGTTCGCCGCGCGCCAGCAGCATGCCCTTGTGGTGCAGGGCCTCGACGTGATCGGGATAGCGGGCGAGGACTTCGTCGAGGGCCCGCTCCGCCTCGGCCAGCGCGCCGACCTGGGCCGCGGCGATCGCCTTCTGCACGACGGCTTCGGCCGTGGATGACGCCGATTTGCCGGCCTTGCCGGCCTTGCTGGCGACCTTCGCCGCAGTGCGGCGCTGCTTGCGGTTCATTGCAACCCCTTCGGTCAGATCGTGTAGCCGACTTCCTGCGCCAGGGCCGCGCGCACGGCGGCGATGGTCTCCACCGGCGCCGCGGGATCGTGCCGGAACACCCGCGCCCCGGGATGCCATTTGCTGCTCTCGCCCTGCGCGCGCCAGGACCAGTGATCGACCGGGCCGCAGATCTTCCAAACCGGGCGGCCAACCGCCTCCGCCAGCATCGCCACCAGATCGTCCGCCGAGATCAGCAGGTCGACCGGCGCCAGCTGCTCGGCCAGCCGCGGCAGATCTGCCTGCGCTGCGGGATCATAGACCACCGCCTCGCCGAGCGAGGCGAGAAAGCCGGCCAAGGCCGGCGTCCGTTCGCCGCCGGGCAAGGCGATCCAGCGGATGCCGGGAATCTCCAGCAGCGGGGCGAAGGGCTCCAGGCCGTGGCATTTCGTGTCGGCAACGCGCCAGCAGAGTCCGACGATCTTGCCGCCGGCATCGCCCAGATACTCCGACCGCCGCGCCGCGGCCGCGGCGCGGTCGTGGGGCAGCCAGGCAGAGCGCGCCGGGCGCTCATAGGTCATCGCCAGGTCGCCGAGGCTGGCCGCCAGCTGGCAGCGTCGCGCGGCCAGGTCCGCCGGCGTGAGGCTGCCGGCGGCGGCGAAGGTGACGCTGGGGAACGCCGCCCGCAGCAGCGGCAGCGCCGCCGCGTCGCATTCCGCGGTGATCGACCGGCAATCTTCCTCGATCGCGTTGAGCCAGGAGGCGAAGAGCAGCTGCTCCAGCGCCGTACGCTCGGCACGCAGGAACAGCCGGCGCCGCCGGATCTGGCCGCCGGTCCAGGATTTCGGCCGCTCGGCCGGCACGATCATCGCCAAGTGCGGCGGCAGTTCCTCCGGCGTCGCGCCGAAGCGCCAGGCGAAATTCTGCGCCGCGAGGTGATCGTTGCCCTGCTTCAGGTCGAGCTCCGCCAGGGCGGCGCGCGGTCCCGGCAGGTCCGGCGCCGTCTCGATCAGGCGTGCGTAGTTGCGCCGCGCCAGCTCGGGCTCGCCTTGCGCCGCCTGCAGGTTGGCGAGCACGAAGCGCGCAACCAGATGGCTGGGATCGACGCGCAGCACCCGGGCGAAGAAATCGGTGGCCTGGTCGATCGCGCCCTTGGCGGCGAGGATCTGGCCCATGGCCATCTGCACGGCAGGCTCGTCGGTCTGGCGCGTCAACTCGCGCGCCATCTTCTCCGCGGCGCTGCGGTGGCCGGAATCGAACAGCGCCACCGCCCATTCGGCGCGATAGTCGAGGCGCTCCGGCGCCAGCTCGGCGGCGCGGCCGAGGATCGCGGCGGCGTCGGAGAAATGCCCGGCCTTCTGCGCGGCGATGCCGATGCCGTGCAGGGCGGCCGCCTGGTGCCGTCCGGTCGACAGCAGCCAGCGGAATGAAGCCTCCGCCGGCACCATCATGCCGCGGCGGAGGAATTCCTCGCCGCAGCGCAGGCACATCCGCGCCTGCGCGTCGATCAGCGGCTCCCTGCCGATCTCGCGCAGCTTCGCGGCGAGGCCGGCGATCACCTTGCCCCAGCCGTCGCCCGGCCGCTGGCGGAACAGCTCGAGGCTGTCGTACCAGATCGAGCTCGGTCGTTCGAGCAGCCAGCGCCAATCGGCATTGACCGGCAGCATGACCCAGCAGGGCTTGCCGATCGCGCCGGCGAAATGGACGGTGCTGTTGTCGACGGAGATGATCAGGTCCATGGCCGCGATCTGGGCCGTGAAGGGGTCGAGGAAAGCGAGCGGATCGATCTCGCGGTCCCAGTAGATCTCGTGACCTGTCTCGGCCTTCAGCCGTTCCAGGTCGCGCTTGTTGTCGCCGTATTGCAGCGAGATGAAGGCACAATCCGGCGTCTCGAAGACTTCGCGCATCAGCGCCAGGTCGACCGAGCGGATCGTGGCGCTGTCGCGGTTGCCGCTGCGCCAGGAAATGCCGATCAGGCGCTTGCCGGGGAACATCGCCTGGTAGCGTTCGCGCAGCTTCGCCGCGGTGACCGGTTCCGGCACCAGGAAGCCCGCGCGATTGGGCAGGTTCTCCATGTCGACGCCGAGCAGCAACGGCAAATCGCCCATCGACACCTTGGCGGCGTAGGCCGCCGGATTCCAGTCCGCCGGCAGCGCGTTGCGGTCGACCATCCGCATGTCGGGGAAGCTGCGCCGGAACAGGCTATGCATGCGCGGATTGACCTCGATGGTCACCGACTTCGCATAGCGGCGCAGTTCCGGGAACAGCAGCGCGAACATGACATAGTCGCCGATGCCCTGCTCGCTGTAGACGATCAGGCGGCCGTCCAGCTTCTTGCCGTCCCATTCCGGAACCGGGATGTCCCACGGCTTGTCGTAGCTGCCGCGGTGCCAGCGCGAATCGTAAAGCTCCAGCCCCAGGCGGTAGTTGCCGAGCCGGAACGCGTTCAGGCCGCGCACCATGCGGACATTCTGGTTGTCCGGCGCGATGGCGGCGACACGGTCGAGAATCTCCTGCGCCTGGGCAAAGTCACCGTCGCCCATCATCAGGGTCGCCAGGTCCTTGAGGCCGTCGGGCTTGTCCGGGTTGGCGGCCACATAGGCCATGACGATGTCGCGGCAACGGTCCACTTCGTCCAGCCAGTAATAGGCTTCGCAGAACGGCCGCGACTTCTCCCAGTCGAAGGCGCAGATTTCCAGGATGCGGGCCCACAGGCTGCGCGCCTCTTCGGTCCTCCCGGCGCGCTCCAGCGCCCGTTCGCGGAAGACCATGGCATGCGCGCCGTCGGGCGACAGCTCGAGCGCGCGCTCCGAGAGGCGCAGCGCCTCATCGAGATCGCCCTTGCGATAGAGGATCGCCCAGACCAGGTCGTTGATCGCCTCGACCGAGCGGTCGTCGATGGTGAGGATCTTGCGGGCCAGCGCCTCGGCGGCGGCGGCCTCCTTCAGCATGACCCGGGTACGCGCCAGGTTGTGCAGCAGCGACAAGCGGTTGGGCGCGCGCTCCAGCGCGTCCTCGTAGATCTTGGTAGCGGGCAGCAGGTGCTTGACCTTGAACAGCAGGTCGGCCAGAGCCTGATAGGCGTCGGTCATCTCGGGGTCGAGTTCCATGACTCGGCGGAAGCAGACCTCGGCGCCGAACAGCTCGTCGCGGTCGCGATGCACGATGCCGCGGTTGTAGAGGGCGGTGGTGTTGTCCGGGTCGATCTCCAGGACCTGGTCGAGGATCGCCGACAGCCGGTCGATCTTGCCGGCCTGGAATACCTTGGCGGCCTGCTGCAGCAGTGCCGCGACCTGCGTCTTGTCGTCCCGGGCGGTCCTGGCCGCGTTGCTCTGCGATCCCATGCGATCTTCCGTGGCAGCCGCCCCCGGTCGGCGCGCCATCGGCCAAGGCGGCTGTCGGGGATTTGGCTAAAATTGCAGGAGAGATCCGGCCGGGCCCTGCATGCGCTTCAAGATAGGCCCGGAATGGTTAACGAAGAATGAACTAATGCATTGAAAAGACAGAGAAAAAGTTTCCCTGGTAAAGTTCATTAACGCGGCAAGATTTACCGCAACCCGGCAAAAATTGCCGGTTTCGAGACCCGCGCGGCGCCTAGGAAAGGCAAGTATTTCCGCCACTTGGGCCATTTCTGCCGGGTGGCAAGGTAATTGCTACCTCCCTACCGCCGGTGCCTCCGCGCCGGCCCATGCGCGCAAAGTCGCCGTGGTTTGGCTAGCCTCCAAAGGAGCTAATCGAAATGGCTAACAACTCTATTGCCTTGACCGCCGGCATTCGCAGCAACCTGCTCCTGCTGCAGCAATCGTCGACGCTCTTGGAAAAGACCCAGCTGCGGCTGGCGACCGGCAACAAGATCAACACCGCTCTGGACGGCCCGGCGGCCTTCTTCGCCGCGAAGGGTCTGAACCAGCGCGCTGGTGACCTTGACGGTCTGAAAGACGGCATCGGTCAGGCGATCAGCACCCTGAAGGGCGCTGACACGGGTATCACCAACATCGAGACCCTGATCGAGCAGGCGCGCGGTCTGACCACCCAGGCCCTGGGTTCGTTGGGCAACAGCGCCAGCGCCGTGCAGCTGCGCAACAGCCTGGCGGCCCAGTACAACAACGTGCTGAGCAAGATCGACCAGCTGGCCCGGGACAGCGGCTATCAGGGTAAGAACCTGCTGGTCGGTTCCGGCCTGCGCATCGACGCCACCGCCTCGTCCAAGACCGCCGTCAATGCCCTGACCGGCATCAGCGGCGCGCGCTCGACGAACGTGGTCGAAGCCGACCAGTACACCGTGACCGTCACCGGCGACGGTGCGATCACCGGCAGCACCAACGACATCGCCAATGCCGAACGCGATCGCGGCATCAGCAACCTCGAAATCACGGGCTTCGCGTCCAAGACCAACTTCAACTTCGACAGCGTCTCGATCAAGCTGGCCGGCGGCGAAGGCAAGGACAAGACCATCACCGTGACCGAGGGTTCGCAGACCTTCACCCAGACCTTCACCACCGACCAGTGGGAAGACGCGAAGGCACTGGGCAACGTTCTGCGCTTCTCCGAGAGCTTCAACAGCGGCACCCGCATCAGCTTCGATGTCGACTTCGACGCCATCGAGGATGTGGCGGACACCGCCGGTGTCGGCACCTCGGTGATCGAGAAGAACGTCAACCTGCAGGTCCAGGTCGAGAACGAGAACGGCGAGACCGTCACCCGTGACGGCCTGTCCGCGCTCGGCACCGGCAAGGTGTCCAAGGGCGAGAACGCGTTCGCCTTCGATTCGGGCACCGCGCGCTTCACCATCGACGAGCGTCAGATCCTCGGCGCCTCGGAGATCACGGCCGCTGCCAGCGCCGCCTACGGCACTGGTTCGGGCGCGTTCACGTCGATCACGCTCACCGGCACCAACGTGTCGGTGGATGAGACGGTGTCGTTCACGGTGACGGCGAACGGCAACTACAACTACGCCACCAACAACTTCGACAGCTTCACGGTCACCAACGGCGCCCATTCGACGTCGGTGAACGCGACGGCGACCACGTTCACGACCTCGGCCGGCGTCAACGGCGCCACCTACGACATCGGCGTGAACACCAACGAGCTGAAGCTCCTCGCGACGGCGGCCTCGGCCGGCGCCGCGGAGATCAACGGCACGGAATCGGTGTCGGGCACGGGCATCTCCGCCGCGGCGCTCTCCATCACTTCCGCCGCCGGCTTCCTCGACAACGCCGTCAGCAACGTGACGTTCACGTTCTCCGGTTCGGCCGACAACGCGACGATCTCGCTGTCGGACGGCCTGGGCGGCACGGCTTCGGTCACGGGCGTCGACCTGACCGTGTCTGCCGGCTTGCAGTCGTTCACCATCAGCGGCGGTGCCAATGACGGTGCGACGATCTCGTTCACGCCGATCTCTGCGGCGGCGAGCGACACGACGGTCAACGCCACGGTCAGCTACAAGGTCCGCGGCGACTTCACCGGTGAGCGTTCGGTGAAGTTCGACGTCCGCGGCCCGCAGACCGGCGAGAGCGCCACGCTCGAGACCGAGCAGCAGGTTGACGGCACCGACGCCAACAACCTGACCGTTCAGCTGAACGAAACCAACACCAGCCAGGTGACGGTGGTCAGCCAGAACGTGCAGACCGACGGTCAAGGCCTGCAGCTCGACTTCGCGCAGAACAACTGGAACGATCGCGCTGACATCGACAACGCGATCCGCCAGCTGGATGCCGCGAAGCTGAAACTGCGGTCCGCGTCCTCGGCCCTCAGCACGAACCTGAACATCATCACGGTCCGCGAAACCTTCACCAAGGAGTTCTCGGACGTGCTGAAGGAAGGTGCCGGCAAGCTGACCCTGGCCGACCAGAACGAAGAGGGCGCCAACATTCTGACGCTGCAGACGCGTCAGCAGTTGGGCACGATCTCTCTGTCGCTGGCCAACCAGGCGCAGCAGGCC
>JAEUKU010000412.1 GCA_016794075.1 Rhodospirillaceae bacterium | reverse complement strand
TCGCATAGGCGCAGGCGACCGCCAGTTCGCCGATCACCGCGCTGTGGATCGCGTCGCCGAAATCGATCAGCCCGGTGATGCGGTCGCCGCCCGCGCCGCCGACCAGCAAATTGTTGTCGTTGGCATCGCCGTGAATGACCTGCGCCCGCAGCAGCCTCAGCCGCGGCGCCACCCGTGATTCGAACCGCGCCAGGAAGTGCTCCAGGGTTTCCCGCCGCGCCGCATCCTCGACGAAGCGCAGCCGGTCGCGCGACCGCCCGGCCTGCTTGATGTCCCAGTCGAAGTCGCGATGACCGCCCGAATGCCCGAAGCCCTGCAGCGCCCGGTCCAGCCGCCCCAGGGTCTCGCCCAGGCTGTCGAACAGGTCGGGCGTCTTGCGGCTGGCCGAATAGAGCTGTCCGGGGAGCCAACTCACCATCCGCACGTAATGCTGCTGCCCGTCGCGGCCGGCGACCCGCCCCAGGTCGCCCTCCCCGGTCGGGCGCAGATGCGGCAGCGGCAGGCCCGGGTCCGCCGCCTGCGCGTGGCGCAGCAGGGCCGCCTGGAAATCCAGCGCCTGGAAATCTTCCGCCGCATTGGCGATCTTCAGCACCCAGCTGCTGCCGTCCGCCTCGGTCAGCCGGAAATTCTGGTCCCGCTCGCTGTCCAGCGGCGCGAGGGTGCCTGTCACCCCATAGAGCTGCTGCGCAAGGTTCGCCGCCTCTTCGGCGGAAAAGGCGGGTGGAAGCGTGGTAAGGACCGACATCTTGGCTACCTTCCGGGCGATTAACCCATTGACCGGGCGCCCAATCTGCTAAGGATGAACGGCCGAATGCAACCGTCCTTTTGATCAGCCCCCCGCCATTTTGACACCTCCGATGCGCCCCCTCGACGACAAGGACCGGAAGCTGCTCGACCTGCTGCGCGGCGACGCGCGGCTATCTCTCAAGGCGCTCGCCGCCAAGGTCGGCATCGCCCGCTCGTCGCTGCGCGAGCGCATGGCGCGGTTGGAGGCCGACGGCATCATCCGCGGCTATCATGCGGAGATTGCCGCGCCCGGGCCGGGCGTCTCCGCCTATCTGTTCATCCGTCTGAAGCGCACACCGGCCCTCGACCTCGTTGAGGTCCTGCGCGGCATGCCCGAGGTGCGCGGCTGCGCCTCCCTCACCGGCGAGATCGATCTTCTGGTTGAACTCGCGGCGCCGCAGACCGATCGCATCAACGCCATCCGCGATCGCATCGCCGCGCACGCCGCTGTCGCCGACGTCACCACCTCGATCGTCCTCAACTGCGATATCTGATCGGGGCGGAACAATGGTCGCAGCGCGGAAGATCTGGCGGCGGCTGCGAGGCGCCATCGAATTCGACTTCAGGCCGGATTTCGAACTGCTTCGTTCCAGGCTGGCTCCCCCTCTGCGGGGCCACTTCGGCCCCGAGGATTCGCCTGACAAGACCGCGATCGTCATCGCCGGCTCGGAATGGCTCGCCCGCCTGCTCGGGCTCGAGAAGACCCGGCAGCTCGTCCTCGACTATCCCGACTTCACCCTGGAGAACCTAGCGCTGTTGAGCGGCGAGTATGATTTCGTCATCGCCGACCGGTCGCTGCATCGCTGCGACAATCTCGATGACGCCGCGCGCGAAATTCTGCGCGTCCTGCGCCCGGGCGGCCGGTTCGCCGTCACCGCCTGCAGCCTCGACCTGGCGAGCGACGCGCCGTTCGATTCGCGCAGGCTCGGAGCCGCCGGCCTGCGCCGGCTGTTTGGCGCCGACGCGACGGAAGCGGCCGGCGATTGGGGCGGCACGTCCGCCTGCTCCGCTCTGTCCTGGCTTGCCGGTCGCAAGCCGGACACCGCGTCGAGCCTGACGCCGACGGTCGTCACCCGCAAGGCCAGGCGTCGGCACTACCGGTTCGCGCCGCGCCCCGCAAAGTTCGGAATCGTCGCCATGATGCGGAACGAGGCGCCGTATCTGCTCGAATGGATCGCCCACTACCGGCTGCTCGGCTTCCAGCAGATCACCATCTACGACAACGAGAGCAACGACGCCTCGGCCCGGATTCTCGGTCCGCTCGCCAGGGCCGGCATCGTCAACGCCGTGTTTTGGCCCGACCAGCATGCCAAGCAGCGCCGGGCCTATAGCCGGGCCGCGCGCAAGCTGAAGCCCTTCGTCGAATGGTGCCTGTTCGCCGACCTCGACGAGTTCCTGGTGCTCGATCCCGGATGCACGCTGGACTCCCTGGTGCCCCAGGATCCCGCGATAACAGCCATCGGCATCCCCTGGCGGATGTACGGCTCCGGCGGCGCCCGCAACCGCACCACCGGCCTCACCATCGAGCGTTTCACCCGCGGCGCCGCGGCCAATGACCCGCACGTCAAGTGCCTGGTCCGGCTGCAGGCGCTCCGCATCATGGGTATCCATCTGCCGGCGGAGTTCTCCGGGCGTCTGGTCGACATCGCCGGAGCGCCGATCCCTCCATCCAGCATCGGCATGCTTGAGCGGCCGGCGGCCGGAATTGCGCGCATCAACCACTACTTCACCCGCTCCTGGGAGGAGTTCGAGTGCAAGCGCGCCAGGGGCCGGGGGGCGGTGCAGGGGCAGTTCCGCTCCGCCGAAGCCTTTGCCCTGGGTAACCCCGACGAGGCGGAGCTGCGCGAAGCGCTTCCCCTGGTAGCGGCGGTCAGGCGCGAAGTTGCCGCGCTGCGCAAACTCGCCGGCCTGCGCCCATCCGCCGGCCTGGACGGCAGCTGACAATCTCGGCCTCACGCGACTCGACCTCCGTCCATTGCCGCAACGTGAATCGACGGTTACAGTGCCGGGACAACCGCCCGCTGAGGGCCGCGCGGCGCGGAGGGGGAGACGTGGCTATGATCCTGCCGCCCAACCATCTGGCGCTCAAAGGCGCCATGCGCCCACCGGTCATGGCGATCGGCGATTCGATGTTCAACGGCGTGCGCTCGCTCACCATCCGCGACGAGCTCGCCGCCATCTCGCCGGTCCAGCAATTCGTCGAGGCGACGGGCCTGCCCTTCCGCCGGCCGGTCTATCCGCGCACGGTGCTGTTCGACCTCGAGGACCTGGCGCGGCGCGGCATCGTCTCGCTGTTTTCCCTGCAATCGGAGATCAACAAGAACGCGAAGGCCTGGCTCACGGCCAAACCGAAAACGAAGCCGGTCTTCTTCGACAACCTCGCCTGCGCCGGCGCCGATTGGTCGGACCTGTTCGACCGCCGCGGCGGCGATGCGCGGGCCGAGGCCCAGGCCAGCTTCGCCCAGATGCAGGCCTCGGACAATCTCGATCTCGGTGCGGCGGCGCGGCTGTGGTTCAGCCTCAACGACGCCTTCCTGCTCGACCCCAGCGCCGGTTCCGCCTTCGCCGAAACCGCGCAGCTCTCCCAGCTGGAACAGGTGGCCTCGCGCCTGCCGGAGCGGCTGCTGGTCAATATCGGCGCCAATGAAGGGCTGTTCCGCTTCGGCATGCTCGGCGCCTACGATGCCAACGATCTTGATTTCGCCAGCTGCCCCGGCGCGCGGGAAATCGTGCGGCAAGCCCAGCGTCTCGGCCAGTTCCTGGCGGCGCACCTGCGCAACGACCTGAAGCTCGTCTATTTCAACACCCTGATCCGGCCCCGCGCGGTGCCCAACCTGGCGCCCTATCAGGACACCGACTTCCTCGACAACGCGACGCGCAAGAAGCTGAACGGCAAATACTACGCGGAATACTCGACCAAGGTGGCGCTCCGCGCACCGGTCACGCCGAAGGCGATGAAGGCCTACGACCAGGTCATCAAGACCGCGAATGACGAGGCCGTGAAGGCGATTCGGGCCGAGCTCGCCGGCACGCCGATCAAGCTCGTGCCGGTCGATCTCTATGCCGGGATCGAGGCCTATGATTCGAAGCACTACGGCGATGCCCGCGCGATCGAAGTCAGGAAAGCCGGCAAGCTGGTGAAGCGCATCACCAACCTGCCCTTCGCCTCGTCGCTGCTGAAATTCCAGGGCGGCATCGCCGGGCTCGACAACATGCACCCAACGGCCATCGGCTACGCCGCCATCGCCAACGAGATGATCAAGGCCTATGACGCGACCGAAGGGCAGACGACCAAGCCGATCGACCTGGCGCGAGTCTACTACCGCGACAGCCTGCTCAGATCGCCGCCGAAGAAGTGGGAGGCGCTGAACAGCCTGATCTCCACCCTGGTGCCGTTCTTCATGTAGGGCCGGATCTACAGCCACCCGGCCTTCTTGAACCGCCAATAGAGCAGACCGCAGATCGCCGCGATCCCTCCCAGCACGACGAAATAGCCGTAGCGCCAGGTCAGTTCCGGCATGTTGTCGAAATTCATGCCGTAGATGCCGGCGACCGCCGTGGGCACCGCCAGCATGGCGGCCCAGGCCGCCAGCTTCCGGGTCACTTCGTTCTGCCGCGTGCTGGACAGCAGCATCTTGGTTTCCACCACCGTCTTCACGCCTTCGCGCAATTGCTCGATGCGGTCCAGCAACGTCACGGTGTGATCGTAGATGTCGCGGAAATAGGGATGCGACTGCGGGTCGATGACCGGCACGTCGAATCGCATCAGGCGCTGGCAGATGTCGGGCAGCGGCGCCACCGCGTGGCGCAGCTCGGTCAGCTCCCGCCGCAGGGTGGAGATCTCCGCCAGTTCGTCGCGGTCCTCGACCGGGCTGAACAGCGATTCCTCGAGCTCGTCGATGCGCTCCTCCAGCTCGTCGACCGCCGGGAAATAGTTGTCGACGATGAAATCCATCAGTGCGTAGAGGATGAAATCCTCGCCCTGGCGCAGCATGTTCGGCGAGTTCTCGCAGCGCGCCCGCACGGCGGCATAGGAGCGCGACGCGCCGTGGCGCACGGTGATGACATAGCCGCGGCCGACGAACATGCAGGTCTCGCCCATGGCGAAATCCTCGCCCACCCGCTGGAACGTCTTCATGGCGACGAACAGGGTCTCGCCGTAGATCTCGATCTTCGGCCGCTGATGCGCCTTGTAGGCGTC
>JAEUKU010000221.1 GCA_016794075.1 Rhodospirillaceae bacterium | reverse complement strand
CTGCGCAAGGGCGGCGAACGGGTCGAGCAGTTCATCGCGCTCGAAGACTATTTCCGCTTCCAGGGCACGCTCGAGCAGATCGAGCCCTGGCGCGTGAAGCCGCGCTCGCAGGGTTAGAGCGGCTGCCAATAGCGCCTGATGCCGGCGTTGCTCGGCCTACAGTCTCGGCGGGAACACGCGTGCTCCTCGGGCTGTTCCTACCCTTGTATCGAGGAACACCCGATGTCGCAGCCTTCATTCGCCAGCCGCGCGCTGCTCGTTGCCGCCGTCTTCGGCATCCTCTACCAGATTGCCTATGGCCAGCGACCTTCCAGTGCCGCAGTGTTCCCCGCGGCGGGGGCCTGCCGCCCGCGCCGGTCACGCGCCGATGACAGGTTGCACCCCTTCGCGCGGGAGCCGAAGCCGGACAACGCGGGCGTGATCGACGTGGCCGCCGAGCCGGGCGACCGGGGACGTGACGCCGAAGCGCCCAGCGAGATGAGCGCCGCAGGCTGGAAGGACATCCTGATCCGCACCTATCAGAGCATCCCGGGCGACCGGGTCTTCGCGCTCGCCGCCGGTGTCACTTACTACGTGCTGCTGTCGCTGTTCCCGGCGCTGACCGCCTTGGTCTCGATCTTCGGCCTGTTCGGCGACACGCGCGTGATCGAGGCGCAGATCGACAGCCTTGCCGGCATCATCCCGGCCGACGCCCTCGGCATCATCCATGAGCAGCTCGACCGCCTGGCGGCGCAGGGCGAAGCCACGCTCGGCTTGGCGTTCCTCCTCGGCCTGGCTACCTCGCTGTGGACGGCCAATGCCGGCGTCAAGGCGATGTTCGATGCGCTCAATGTGGTCTATGGCGAGCGCGAGCGGCGCGGCTTCGTCAGGCTCAATCTGCTGTCGCTGCTTTTCACGGTTGGGCTTCTGGTGTTCACCCTCTTCGCCCTGGGCGCGGTGGTCATCCTGCCGACGATGCTGAACCTGCTGTTCCTCGGTGGCGACACCGAATGGCTGATCGCCTTGCTGCGATGGCCGGCCCTGCTGGTCGTGGTCGTGCTGGGCCTCAGCGTCATCTATCGCTACGGCCCCAGCCGCGCCGACCCGAAATGGCGCTGGGTCAGCTGGGGCGGCGCGGCCGCCGCCAGTCTCTGGCTCATCGTGTCGATGCTGTTTTCCTGGTACGTGGCGAATTTCGGCAACTACAACGAGACCTACGGCTCATTGGGCGCGGTCATCGGCTTCATGGTCTGGGTCTGGCTCTCGGTGAGCGTCGTCCTGCTGGGCGGCGAGCTCAACGCCGAGATGGAGCACCAGACCGCGCGCGACACCACCACCGGCACGCCGCTGCCGCTGGGGATGCGCGGCGCGGAGATGGCCGATACGGTGGGCGCGGCACAGGATTAGGTCGGCTAATCCACCTGCTCCCCGTCCCAATACCCGCGCATGCCGCCCATGTCGAACACGCAGCGTTCGGTGTGGAGCCCGTTCACCGCCATCTTGTTGGATTGCGGATAGACGCAGACGTCGTTCGCGTCGCGGGCGCCGATCATCAAATAGCGGCAGGGGCCCTGGCCGCTGTTGAGGATCGAATGGCCGATGCGGCGCCCGGCCGGGAAGCAGACGTAGTCGCCGGCGCGCATCGGATGGCGTTCGTCGCCGATCAGCAGCGTGGCCTCGCCTTCGAGCATCAGGGCATGCTCCTCCTCGGCCATGTGGTAGTGCAGCGGCGCCAGGCGGCGGCCGGGCGCGGGGGATTCGATCAGCATGCCGACGCGATAGCCGGGGCCCATTGCGGCAAAGGTCAGGTGCTGCGCAGCGCCGCCGAATTTCGTGCCGATGCTGGTCTGCTCGATCTCGACATCGGCGGAGGCGATGGGCGGCTTCGGCGCTGGGTGCGCGGGGGCGGCGATGTCGATGGACTCCTCGGGCAGCTTCGCGCCGGGCGGCAGGCCGGTCTCTTCGCCCGCCCAGTAGTTGCGTTGCGCGCCGAGGTCGAGGATGGTGCGGCCGAGCGCCCGCACCAGCACCTTGTTGCTGTCGGTATAGACCGCCACCTCGTTCGGATTCTTCTCGCCGACGACGACGTAGCGGCACAGCGCGTCGCTTTCGTTGACCAGGCAATGCCCGGCCCGCTGCCCGGCGGGGAAGCAGGCATAGTCGCCGGGTTTCATCGCATACCGCTCGGCGCCGAGGCGCAGGGTCGCGCTTCCGTCGAGGATGTAGAGATGCTCCTCCTCGAAGATGTGGTAATGCGCGGGCGAGCTCTGCTTGCCGGGGCCGAGCTCCTCGATCGCGACGCCGATCCTGTACTCATCGCCGAGCACGGCGCGGGTCAGATGCCGGTATCGGATCGCGAAGCGCGGCACGTCGGACCACGCGGTGCAGGGAATGTCCTGCGCGGCGATGGGCTTCAGGGGCGCGGTTTCCGGCGGCATGGAATCCTCGTCTAACGTGAGAGATCCGGCGATCTTCGCCGCTATCCCGGACAAGTCCCGGCAGCAGCGCTACGGCGTGTCCGGCTCCAGCTTGGCGGCGGCGAAGGCATCGCCGGCAGCGGTCTCGGGGGCCGCCTCGTCCGGCGCGGCGGCGCCCGCCCGGGCGACGAGATAATCCGAGATGCCGTGCGCGATCTCCTCCTCGCCCATGATGATGCGGTTGGCGCCGAGCCGGGTCAGATACTCGACCTCGGCGTCGGTGTGGGCGCGGGCGATGATGTCGAGCGTCGGATTGGCGGCCCGCGCGCGCTCGATCAGATTGCCGCTCTCGAACGGATTGGGTACCGCGCTGATGAGGAACCGCGCCTGCGCCAGGTTGGCGGCCACCTTTACGCCGGGCTGGGCGGCGTTGGCGACGATGACCTCGATTCCGTCCTCGCGCAGCGCGTCGGCGATCGCCGGGCGCTCCTCGATCACCAGGTAAGGCTGGCCCATGCGGCCGAGCGTCTTCGCCACGCGGCTGCCGACCCGGCCATAGCCGACCAGCACCGCATGGCCGGTGAGCGCGGTGGCGGGCTGTTCCACATCTTCGGGCGCCGCCGGCTGCTGCGCGGGCGCGCCGGCGGCCTCGCGCGATCGCGGCGACGCGGGCAGCAGGCGGGGCAGGGCATAGGACAGCAGCGGGTTGACCAGGATCGAGAGCAGCGCCCCTGCGAGGATGAGGTCGCGCCCCGCCTCCGGCAGCAGCTCGAGCTCGATGCCGAGCCCGACCAGGATGAAGGAGAACTCGGCGATCTGCGACAGGGTGAGGCCGAGGGTCAGCGCCGCCTGCAACGGATGGCCGAACAGCCGGGCGATGGCGAAGACCGCGCCGATATTGCCGGCGACGATGATCAGCACGGTGACGGCGACCAGGAAGGGCTGGCGCAGCAGGACCGAGGGGTCGACCAGCATGCCGACCGAGACGAAGAACAGCACGGCGAAGGCGTCGCGCAGCGGCAGCGTCTCCTGCGCCGCGCTCTGGCTGAGCTGCGATTCGGCCAGGATCATGCCGGCAAAGAAGGCGCCGAGGGCGAAGGAGACGCCGAACAGCTCCGCCGCGCCGAAGGCGACGCCGAGCGCCATCGCCAGCACCGCCAGGCGGAACAGCTCGCGCGAGCCGGTATGGGCGACGTAATGCAGGATCCAGGGGATCACGCGGCGGCCGACCAGGATCATCAGCGCGAAGAAGGCGAACAGCTTCAGCAGCGTGACGCCCAGCGCGCCGATCAGGGTGTTGGGCTGCAGGAAGGCGAGGGCGGAGGCGGCGAGGGCGTCGGTGGCCGCGGCAGCCTCGCCGGCTGCGGGCGGTTCCTCGCCGCCCAGCACCTCGGAGAAGGCCGGCAGCAGCACCAGCGCCAGGATCATGGCGATGTCCTGCACCACCAGCCAGCCGACCGCGATGCGCCCGAGTTCCGATTGCAGCTTGTGGCGTTCGTGCAGCGAGCGCAGCACGACCACGGTGGAGGAAACCGAGAGGGCGAGGCCGAAGATGAGGCCGGCGCCGATCGGCCAACCGATCGCGGCGCCGACCGCCAGGCCCAGCAGCGTGACGAAGGAAATCTGCAGCAGCGCGCCGGGAATGGCGATCCTGCGCACCGAAAGCAGGTCGGCCAGCGAGAAATGCAGCCCGGAGCCGAACATCAGCAGGATGACGCCGATCTCGGCCAATTGGCCCGCCAGCGCCTGGTCGGCGACGAATCCGGGCGTGAACGGCCCGATGATGATGCCGGCCAGCAGGTAGCCGACCAGCGGCGAAAGGCGCAGCCGGTTGGCCAGCGCGCCCAGGATGAACGCCACGCCCAGGCCGGCGACGAGCATGGCGATGAGCGGCGTATGCGGCATGGGTGGCGGTCGCTTCCCGATCAGTCGGCCCGCCGCGCGGGGTGCGGCGGATCGATGACACTCTTCGCACAAAGGCAGCGGGGCTGTCCAACCTGGGTGACGGGGCGCGCAGGCGCCTGAACCATGCCGGCGGTCTGGCCAATGGCCGCGACGGCCAAATCCACCCTTGACTCATATGTGGTCAGTGTCCACATTTGAGCCCGGCGACTGGCTTTGGGAGGAAACGCATGTCCTATGTCGACGGTTTCGTGCTGGCCGTGCCCAAGGCCAGGCTCGGCGACTACAAGAAGCTCGCCCGCAAGGCGGCCAAGGTGTGGAAGGAGTTCGGCGCCCTCGGCTATGTCGAGGCGGTGGCGGATGACGTGCCTTATGGCAAGCTCACCTCCTTCCCCCGCGCGGTGAAGGCGAAGAAGACCGAAACGGTGGTCTTCTCCTGGATCGTCTACAAGTCGCGCAAGGACCGCGACGCCATCATGAAAAAGGTCATGGCGGATCCGCGCCTGCAGATGGACGTGAAGAAGATGCCCTTCGACGGCAAGCGCATGATCTTCGGCGGCTTCAAGCCCTTCGTCGAATTCTGAAACGCGTATTGCAAGGGAGACTCATATGGCCCAGGCCCAAGTGAAATCCGCATCGGATCTCGTGCCCGCGGCGGAGCTTGCGAGATTCCATCTCACCTATCCCAACGAGAGCGCCGCCTACCGCCAGGCGCGCAACGCCCTGCTGGAAGCTGAGATCGAACTGCGCCGGCAGATCGAGCGCGTGGCCGAGCAGCGCCGCGCACTGCCGCTGGGCGGCGAGGTGCCTGAGGACTACCTGTTCGAGGGCGAGGACGGTCCGGTGCGGATGTCCGAGATGTTCGGGCCGCACCAGTCGCTGGTGGTCTACAACTGGATGTACGGCCCGCAGCGGGCGAAGCCGTGTCCGATGTGCACCTCGTTGTTGAGCGCCTGGGAGGGCGAGGCCGCCGATGTGGCGCAGCGCGTGGCGCTGGCCATCGTCGCCAAGTCGCCGATCGCCCGGCTGCAGGCGTTCAAGCAGGAGCGCGGCTGGCGCCATTTGAAGCTCTATTCCTCGGCGGGCAACAGCTTCAACCGCGACTATCTGGCCGAGAATTCGGAAAGCGCCGATGACGCGGCCATCAACGTCTTCACCAGACGCAACGGCAGGATCCATCACTTCTGGGGCGGCGAGATGACCGGCAAGACCGCCGATCCGGGCCAGGACCCGCGCGGCGCGCCGGATCTGATGCCGCTCTGGACCATCCTCGACATGACGCCCGAAGGCCGCGGCACCGACTGGTATCCGAGCCTCAGCTACGGCTGAAGCCGGTCGCGCCGACAGGTTTGCTGGCGCTCCAGCCAGCGCAGCATGCGCCGGCGCCAGGGCGGCACTTCCAGCGCGATCAGGCCGAGGCCGAGTGGCAGCATCCAGAAGCCCAGCACCGGCAGGAGGCCCAGCGGCGAGGCCAGCACCAGCAGCACGCCGAGGGCGCCACGCGTGTAGCGCGGCAGGCTCCGGTCGCACCACAGCAGGCCGCGATGGGCGGCGCGCAGGGCGGCTTTCCAGGATGAGCGGATCGACATGCCGCACTAAGATGGCGCGCCGGCGTGGCTGCCGCAAGGAGCCGGCCGCATGCTAGTCGACGGCTTCCCCGGCTTCTTCGCCGGCTTCCTCGGCGGTGTCCTCGATGGCGTCGCCGGCGCTCTCGATGTCCTCGCCGGCGCCTTCGACGGTGTTGCAGGCACCGACCGGCAGGGTCGCCAGGATCAATCCGGCATAGAACAGCTTGCGCTTGGTGTCGGTCATGGTCGCTCTCCTCGTTGCGGCGATTTCGCCATGTGATTTCGCCATGTGATTTCGCCATGTGATTTCGCCGTGTATCGAGGAACGCCGCGCGCCTTCGCCGGTTCCTTAGGCGACGAGACATCAGCGAGGTGCAGCACATGGCCGGCAAGCCGCAGCCGCCGGAAATACCGGCGCCCAATCCGCCGATTCCGGAGAAGCAGCCGGAGCCGGCCAAGCCGGAGATTCCGCCGCCCAATCTCCCCGGGCCGGAGATTCCCGATCCCGGCACGCAGCCGGACCCGAACCTGCCCGGCCCGGAAATTCCGGATCCCGGCCCGCCGTCGGGACCGCAACCGCCCAAGGCGTGACTGATCCACTGCGTGAGTCACAGGGCGCAGCCGAATACATCGTCGCGTTGACAGCGTGCGGAGTCTTGGCTTTGCTCCGGGCGCCCTTAGCAACGCTCCGAGTCATTCATGCCCAGATCGCCATTCCAGCTCGCCGTCTGTGCCGAGATGGTGTTCCGCAGCCTGCCCATCGTCGAGCGCGTCAAGCGCATCGCCGGACTGGGCTTCATGGTCGAGATCTGGGATTGGACCAGGCACGACATCGCCGCGCTGGCGGCGACCGGCGCCAGCTTCTCCTCGATGACCGGCTACGTCACCGGACGCCTCGCCGACAAGGAGGGCGCGGAGGAGCTGCTGAAGACCGCGCGGCAATCGATCCCGGTCGCCAAACAGCTCGGCATTCCGCGGCTCAATCTGCACGGCACCGGGCTGGGCGAGGGCGGGCTGCCGGTCAAGCCGTCCTTCTTCGTCACCGGCGACATGTGGGCGCAGGCGGTCGACACGCTGAGGCGCATCGCCGATCTCGGCGAAGAACACGGCGTCACCTTCGTGCTGGAGAACCTGAACGCGGCGGTCGATCATCCCGGCGTGCCTTTCGGCCGCGCCGAGGATTGCCTGGCGCTGGTCGCCGCGGTGAACCGGCCGTCGCTGAAGCTGATGCTCGACCTCTATCACGCGCAGATCGGCGAGGGGAACCTGATCGCCCTGCTGGAGCGCGCGCTGCCCCATATCGGCGAGATCCAGGTGGCCGACGTGCCCGGCCGCTGCGAGCCCGGCACCGGCGAGATCAACTATCCCAACATCGCCCGCGCGCTGGTGAAGTTGGGCTATCGCGGCCCGGTCGGCCTGGAGGCCTTCGCCTCCGGCGACGATGTCGTGGCGCTGACGCGCTTCCGCGAGGCGTTCTCGCCGGCGTGATGGTTTTGTGACGGCCGGCGCGCGATACCGTTCTTGCAATCGCCGCCGCTGCCGCCATATCCAGTCTCCCGCATCGCCGCATGCCGACAGGCAGAATTGGAGGCACTTTCATGACCAAAGCGACGCGCCGGAAATCGGCGGGCAAGAGCGGACGCGACGCGAAGCGCGTCGCCGCGCCGAAATCGAAAGCGCCGAAATTGAAACTTCAGGCCAGCAAGGCCGGCCGTGCGCTACGCGGCAAGCTGGCGCGGGCCAGGCGCGCCCATGAGCTCGCCAACGCGTCGGCGGCGACCATCGCGCATCGCGGCGTGATGATCGGCCGCGAACTGGCGACGCCGACCGGCTTCGCCGATCCAGAATTCGCCCGCATGGGGCAGGAGAAGGTCCTCGCGGCGGGACTGGCAGCCACTGCGATGCTGCAGCGCTTTGCCGGCGGCCATAGGATCTGGACCGATTTCTGGCTCCAGCAGCTGCGCCGCTCGTTCTCCGTGTTGCCGCAGATGGCCGCCAGCCGCTCGCCGGTGCATCTGGCGCAGATCGCGGCACTTTCCGGCGGCGCCTTGATGTCCGATTGCGTCGCGTTGTGGGCGAGGACGGCGGAATTGTCGCAAGCCGCGGCCGATGCCGCAGCACGGCCGGTCCATCGCGTCGCCGTCGCCAACGCCAGGCGCCTCGGCAAGGGCGTCTAGGCGGTTTGCACGCCGCGCGGGACGCCTGGGCGGAACGCATGGTCGGTCAGGGGGTTGAGCAGGCATCCGACCCCTGCGCCGGGTACTTGGGTCGGGTAATTGGAGGGTTCCTTGGCTGAGTTCAGTTTCGATGTCGTCCGTTATCGCGGCAAATGGCGGGTCCTGCATCTCGGCCGCCATTCCCCCTCGCATCCCGACCAGGAATCCGCCATCCGCGCCGCGCGAAAACTGGCCAAGGAAAAGATCACCGCTGGGCGCGACGCGGAAGTGAGGCTCAACCGCACCGACGGCGAGATCGTGATCGTGCCGTTGGAGGAAGAGGTCGCGGCGGCCTAGCCTCGGCTAGGCGACGCTCTCCGCGTAGATGCGCGCCAGCCCTTCGCGGATTGTGCTCGCGGCCTGCTCGGCGCTGAGCGCAAGATGGCGGCGGAGCAGCTCGGCGGCGCCGTCGCCGTCGCCGCGCAGCAGGCAGCCCACCACCGCCTCATGCTCCGCGAAGCTCGCCCGGCGGCGCGCGGCGTGCTCCAGATTGACGCGGCGCACGAAGTGGATGCGGGCGTTGATGTTCTCCAGGAGGCGCACGCGCTCGGGATTGCCGGAGAGGGCGGCGAGGCGTAGATGGAATTCCTCGTCGCGCGCCACCATCTCTTCCAGCGGCGTGGCCTCCTGCTGCGCCTCGCTCTGCTTCCAGAAGCGGTCGAGCTCTTCAAGATCGCCGCGCTTGGCCCGCGTCGCCGCGATGCGGGCGCCGGCCGCCTCCAGTTCCGCGCGCACCTCGTAGAGCGCCGCGATCTCGGCGGCGCTCAGGCGCCGGCAGGAGAAGCCCTGGTTGGGCACGAAGGTCAGCAGCCCCTCGGTCGTCAGGCGGTTCATCGCCTCGCGCAAGGGCGCCCGGCTCATCGCCAGGCTGCGCGCCAGTTCCACCTCGTTGAGGCGTTCGCCCGGCTTCAACTCGAAGCGCATCGCCATGCCGCGCAGCGCCTCATAGGCGCGCTGCACGCTGGTCGAGGCGGTACCCAGAATCGCATTGCTTGACACGGAAGCTTCCTGTCGTCAGAATTGTCGACAATACGGTAGACAAAAACGCGACACTTTGCAAGCGTTTGAAACCCCAGGGAGATTGCTATGAAGCCGCTGACTCCGCTGCAGCAGAAGCTGTCCAAGCGCACCCAGGCCCTGCTGAACCACCCGCAGGGCATGGGCAACTACTTCACCTTCAAGACCGCGATCGACATCCTCGGCCTCGACTGGGCCGACGTGGCGCCGGGCGGCGTCTATGCGGTGACGGGGAAGGGCTATTTCGACATGGGCTACATGGCGAACCATATCGGCCCGTCGGAGGCGGCGGTCGAGGCGTTGTGCCAGGCCTCCGCCGATCCGGACCTGGTGAAGGTCTACCCGCCCGATTGCATGCCGGAGCTGAAGGCGCTGGTCGCCGACCACAAGTTCGGCCGCAAATTGGGCAAGGATTTCGAGGTGCTGGGCGTCGAAGGCGCGCAGGGCGGCATCGGCTACACCTACATGACCTTCCTCGATCCCGGCGACGAGGTGATCGTCACCGATCCCGGCTATTTCCATTTCGTGCCGGCGGCGGAACTGTGCGGCGCCAAGGTGGTGCCGATCGAATTGAACGAGGGCAACGGCTTCCGCCTGAGGCCCAGTGAGGTGCGCGCGGCGATCACGCCGAAGACCAAGATGATCGTGGTCTGCGATCCCATCAATCCCTTCGGCACGGTGCAGACCAAGGACGAGCTGCTGGAGATTGCCAAGCTGGCGCGCGAGCACGGCATCATCATCTTCAACAACATCACCCACAACACGCACCACACCGACCCCAAGGCGGTGCAGATCCCGATGGCCTCGCTGCACAGCGCCGAACATGACATGAGCCACGTCATGTCGGTTTCGGGCGTGTCGAAGGGCTACGGCATGCCGGCGCTCCGCGTCGGCTTCATGGCCGGGCACCCGGAGCTGATCCGCGGCGCGTTCCTCGCCAAGATGGAACTGACCAAGATCCACATCAACTATCCAGGCCAGTACGCGACCCTGGCGGCGATGCAGGATGAGCCTTATCTCGAACGATCGACCGAGATCATCCGCCGCAACTTCGCGCATCTGAGGGAGACGGTGGCGATGACTCCCGGCGTCAAGTTCCCGGTCGAGCCGAGCTTCGGCTTCTGCACCGTGATCGACGTGGCCGGCACCGGGGTCACCGCGCAGGAAATCACCGTCGGCCTGCTGAAGCACAAGATCGCCGCCATCCCAGGTGATGGCCTCGGCGACGTGAAATGCGCCGACTACCTGCGGCTCAACTACTCCTCGCCCGACCTCGCTTGCTTCGAGACGTTCCGCAAGGCGCTGCCCCTGGCGATCAAGGAGGCGCAGGAGGGGCGCTACATCGCCGCCGTCGACGCCTTCTTCGCCAAGGCCGACACCGCGCGCGGCAACGGCATCCGCGCCAAGCTGGCGCCGCGTTTGAAGGCGGTCGCCGCGCAATAGGAGTCCCAGCGGGCCCCGCGTCGCTCTCGCGGCGCGGGGCCGCACACCGCCTCGCGTGGCGTTCTCTCCCGCTTGGGACTAACGCTAGCCTTTGGCCATCGCCTTGCGGATCAGCCCGACGATGACCATCAGGACCGCGCCGCCGATGCCGCCACCCGCGACGCTGCTGACGATCGACGCGATATCGAGACCGCCGCCGGCGGTGGCCGCCGCGGCATCGGGCATGCCGGCGCCGCCGAGCACCGCGGAGAGGATCTGGCCGCCGATGCCGCCGCCGACAATGCCGGCAATGGAATTGCCGACTGTGCCAAGGTCGTATTGCTTGAGAATCTTGCCCGCCGCATTGCCGCCAATTGCGCCGGCGATGAGCTGGATGATCAGTGGGACGAGGTCCATGTTTCCCTCCCTACGACATACGCCGCACCACACGCAGAGCTGGAACAGCCTAGAACAGGCGTGCCGTTCCGAGAAGGAAATTCGGGCACATCGGCGGGTCGACTGAACCGGTCAGGTGAAAAAGCTCCGGCCCAAGCGCCTTTGCAGGAGAAGACCGGATAGACTAGTTTTCCGGGACGACAACCCCGGAAGCCATCATGACCGAACCCAAATTCGATGCCGAGGCGATGGGCAAGCTCGCCGGCGCGCTCACTTTCATCTGCGGCGCCGACCATCCTTGCGTCGCCGCCCTCAAGAAGGCCGCGGAGAGCAAGAGCGAGCGCGACATCAAGGCCGCCCGCACCCTGTTCCTGCGCCTGAAGCCCGGCGAGCGCCAGGCGGCGCTGACCATGCTGTCGGGTGACTGAGAGCCGCCATGGCCATGTCGCGGGCGTCGGTCCTGCTGCTGGGTCTGGTGGCGCTGACTGCCTGCGCGACGCCGCCGAAGGGGCGGCCGCCGGGCGACCCCTTCATGGTCGCGCAAAGCCAGGCGGTGGAACTGGGCAAGGTGCTGGCCGGCATCCGGCTCTGCGAGGGCGTCGCTTGGCAGCTGCCCTTCAATGAGTTCATGAACGCCAAGCGGATGCAGGGGCTGGACGACATCCAGGCCTCGATGATCGCCGCCATGGTCGGCACCGGCGAGGCCCAGGCGGAGCCGGCGATGCTGGCATGCACGGTCGAGGCCGCGGCGCAGCGGCAGGAAACCATCGGCGAGATGCGCCCGACCTGGTGACGACGGCCGGATGCCTCGCGACAGGAGCCGCCCGCTTTCCCGATGGCTGATTTGCAGCTTTCCCGCTTGGGATCGCGCGTAGAGACGGGCAATCTGTTGCGTCATATTGCCGAGTCCCGACCATGCGCATATTCCGTTTCTTCGAGAGCCTGCTCGAGCCAACCGCCCTGCAGCCCGCCGAGACCTCGCCGCCGGCGAGCCTGGCCGGCTTCTACTGGTACTATGCGCGGCAGGCGCGGGGGCTGGTCATCCTGCTGTTTCTCGCCGGCTCGATCGTCGCCATGCTGGACGCCACCATCCCGGTCTTCATCGGCAAGGTGGTGAGCCTGGTCGCGGCGAGCGATCCGGCCGCGCTGCTCGAAACGCATGGCTGGCAGCTCGCGATCATGGCGGCGGTGCTGCTCATCGGGCGGCCTTGCGCGCTCTTGTTCCAGAACCTGGTCACCAACCAGGCGATCGTGCCCGGCCTCACCAACCTGATCCGCTGGCAGAGCCACTGGCATGTGGTGCGGCAGAGCTGGAGCTTTTTCCAGAATGATTTCGCCGGGCGCATCGCCAACCGGGTGATGCAGACCGGGCCGGCGCTGCGGGAAAGCGTCGTCGCCTCCACCAACGCGGTCTGGTACATCACCGTCTATGGCGGCAGCGCGCTCGCCCTGACGGCGAGCGCGGATCTGCGGCTGGCGCTGCCGATCGCGCTCTGGTTCTGCGTCTATGTCCTGCTGCTGCGGCATTTCGTGCCGCGGCTGCGCGATTGCTCGCGCGAGATGTCGGAGGTGCGCTCGGCCCTGACCGGCCGGGTGGTCGACAGCTACACCAACATCCAGACGGTCAAGCTCTTCGCCCGCCCGCGCGACGAGGACGAAGTGGTGCGCGAGACGGTGGACGAGCATACCGCCTCGTTCCGCAAGCAGCAGCGGGTCATCACGCTGTTCGGGCTCTGCCTGTCCTCCACCAATGCCGCGATGGTGGTGGGAACCGGCGGCACCGCGGTGTGGCTGTGGGCGCGCGGCAGCATCGATGTCGGAATCGTCGCCATGGCCCTGCCGCTGACCTGGCAGATCGCCAACATCGCCGGCTGGGTGGCGACGAACGTCACCGCCATCTTCGAGAATGTCGGTGTGGTGCAGGAGGGCATGCGCTCCATCGCGGTGCCGCGCCAGATGCCGGACCGGCCGGGCGCCGCCACGCTGCGCGTGGAGAAGGGCGCGGTGACGTTCGAAGACGTGCATTTCGGCTACGGCACATCGCGCGGCGTACTGCACGGCATCAACCTCGCCATCGCGCCGGGCGAGCGCATCGGGCTCATCGGACCCTCGGGCGCCGGCAAGTCGACGCTGGTCAACGTGCTGCTGCGCTTCTATGACCTGGAATCGGGGCGCATCCTGATCGACGGGCAGGACATCGCCGCCGTGACCCAGGAAAGCGTGCGCGACAAGATCGCCATGGTGACGCAGGACACCTCGCTGCTGCACCGCTCGATCCGCGACAACATCCGCTACGGTCGGCCGGAGGCGACCGAGGCCGAGGTGCGCGCGGCGGCGGCCCGCGCCCATGCCCTCGACTTCATCGAGACGCTGGAGGACTGGCACGGCCGGCGCGGCTTCGAGGCGCATGTGGGCGAGCGCGGGGTGAAGCTCTCCGGCGGCCAGCGCCAGCGCGTCGCCATCGCCCGCGTCATCCTGAAGAACGCGCCGATCCTGGTGCTGGACGAGGCAACCGCGGCGCTCGATTCCGAGGTCGAGGCGGCGATCCAGGAGCAGCTCGAAGGGCTGATGCGCGGGCGCACGGTCATCGCCATCGCGCATCGGCTTTCCACCATCGCCAAGCTCGACCGGCTGGTGGTGCTGGATGGGGGACGCATCGTGGAAACCGGCAGCCATGCCGAGCTGCTGGCGCGGCGCGGCACCTATTGGCGGCTGTGGCAGCGGCAATCCGGCGGCTTCCTGCAGGAGGAGGGGGTTCCGGCGGAGGGCGCCATCGCCGATCTGCGCCCCAGCGGCGTCGCCTGAGGTAAAGTGTTCCGGGGCCCGGCGCTTGCCAGTCCTCGGGCCGTGGTTTCCACTGAACCGCTCCATATTGCGGTCGCGTCAAGCGCAGCCATGTTCAAATCCCACTATCCCCGCATGTCCCTGCCGGACTGCCTCGATCGCTGCGGCGAGGGCGTGGCTGGTCGTCAAGGAGCACAAGGCGGTCTATGATTTCGACCATACGCAGACCGAGAGCGGGTCCGAGGTGGAGCAGGAAACGATCCTGCTGCCGCTTTCCGCCGACGGTAAAGCCGTCGATCATGTGCTGATCTATCTCGAGGCCGGGCGGCGCAAGGGCTGGTGGTAGGCCCTGCGGGGCGCCGCGAAAACGACGAGGTGGTGCGATGCCGATTGCCCAGACGAATCAGCTGAGCCTCGGCGCCAAGGCGCCGGATTTCCAGTTGCCCGACCCGTCGGGCAAGGTCTACACGCGCGCCGATTTTGCCGAGGCGCCGGCGCTGCTGGTCGTGTTCATGTGCAATCACTGCCCCTATGTGAAGCATCTGAAGCGGGCGCTGGTCGAATTCGCCCGCCGGCATCAGCCGCACGGGCTGGCGATGGTCGCCATCAACGCCAACAACTGGGAAGCCTATCCGGAGGGTTCCCCGGCCAGGATGCAGCAGGACATCGATGCTTTCGGCTATCCGTTTCCCTACCTGGCGGATGAGAGCCAGAGGGTGGCCAAGGCCTATGGCGCCGTCTGCACGCCGGAATTCTTCCTGTTCGACGCCGGGCGCGAGCTCGCCTATCACGGCCGCTTCGACGACAGCACGCCGGGCAACGGCAAGCCGGTGACCGGCGCCGATCTCACGCGCGCGCTGGAGGCGGTCCTCTCGGGCGAGCCGATGCCGCGCGAGCAGAACCCGGCCATGGGCTGCTCGATCAAGTGGAAGCCGGGTAACGCGCCGAATTGAGAATCAGGCCTTCTTCGCTTCGAGCCTGGGCAGGAACGCGGTCAGCAATCCGATCGCCGGCAGGAAGGCGCAGAGCTCGTAGACGAAGCGGATGCTGGTCTGGTCCGCCAGCTCGCCGAGCAGCGCTGCGCCGATGCCGCCCATGCCGAAGGCGAGGCCGAAGAACAGGCCGGCCACCGTGCCGACGCGCCCGGGCAGCAGCTCCTGCGCATAGACCAGGATGGCGGAGAAGGCCGAGGAGAGGATGAGGCCGATCGGCACCATCAGCACCACGGTCCAGAACTCGTTCACATGCGGCAGCGCCAGGGTGAAGGGGAGGGCGCCGAGGATCGAGAACCAGATCACCTTGGTACGGCCGATCGCGTCGCCGATCGGCCCGCCGGCCAGGGTGCCGAGGGCGAAGGCACCGAGATAGACGAAGAGGTAGATCTGTGCCCGCTGCACCGACACGCCGAACTGGTCGATCAGATAGAAGGTGAAATAGGAGCTGATGCTGGCGGTGTAGAAGAACTTGGAAAAGATCAGCGCCAGCAGCACCAGCAATGCCACGGCGATGCGCCCGCGGCTGAGCTCGGCGCGGAGGATGGGCCGCCGCGCGTTGCCGGTGCGGATGGTGCGGTGCGCCTGGTACCAGGCGCCGACGCGGAAGAGCACGATGATGGCGGTCAGCGCCAGGAGCGAGAACCAGGCGACGCTGCTCTGCCCGCCGGGCAGGATGATGAAGGCCGCCAGCAGCGGGCCGATCGCCGAGCCGGCATTGCCGCCGACCTGGAACAGGGATTGGGCGAAGCCGTGCCGCCCGCCCGAGGCAAGCCGCGCCACGCGCGAGGATTCCGGGTGGAAGACGGAGGAGCCCATGCCGACCAGCGCCGCGGCCAGCAGCAGGACCGGGAAGCTGCCGGCATAGGACAGCAGCAAGATCCCGCACAACGTCGAGGCCATTCCCGCCGCCAGCGCATAGGGCATCGGCCGCTTGTCGGTATAGAGCCCGACCATGGGCTGCAGCAGCGAGGCGGTGATCTGGAACACGAAGGTGATGAGCCCGACCTGGCCGAAATCGAGCGCGTAGTTCGCTTTCAGGATCGGGTAGATCGACGGCAGCAGCGATTGCAGCGTGTCGTTCAGCATGTGGCAGAAGCTGATCGAGACCAGGACCGCCAGCGCCGTGCGCTCGGCGGTCCGTATTTGTGATTCCGCAATCGTATCCGTCACCGCGAAGCTCCATTGCCCCCGGTCGAGGCGCGTTTCAGAGGATTTTCGCCAGCATAGCGCCTCGCCGCTGGCAGCAGCTTGTGAATTTGATCATTCGGTCATGTTGAATCCGCAAGGCTCGCGCGCCGGGCCGCCGGCGGCCCATAGGTCTTGTGATCACAGCTGTTGTGATGCTAATGTGCGGGTTGCCGGTGCCCTCGACGGCCCCGGCGGGCGCCGTTCCGCGTATCTGCGCGGCGCTCCAGCAAAGTGGGGAGGTGCAGATGGCTGATGGCGGCGTTGCCGAGGGCAAGCGCGCGCGCGGCGCGCTCGACGGTTTCGATCCGATCCTGCTGGCGGTGCTGTCGAACCGCTTCGAATCCGTGATCCGGGAAATGACCAACACGGTCATGAAGGCCAGCCGGTCGAGCGTGATCAAGAACGCGCGCGACATGTCCTGCGGCATCCTCACCTACGATCATCGCTTGGTCTCGGTGGAGGAGGCGCTGCCGATCCACGTCACCGCGCTCGAACTGACCACCCAGCCGATCACGGAACTGTTCGACGACATCAAGGACGGTGACGCCTTCCTCAACAATTCGCCCTTCTACGGCGGCACGCATCACGCCGACCTCACGCTCTGCGTGCCGGTCTTTTGCGACGGCGAGCCGATGTTCTGGACGCTGGCGCGCTCGCACCACGCCGATATCGGCGCGCCGGAGCCGACCACCTATCTGCCCTATGCCAAGTCGATCTACGAGGAAGGGTTGCATTTCCCCTGCGTGCGCATCCAGGAGAACGGCGAGGACAAGGCCGATTTGATCCGCATGGGCCACCAGAAGATCCGCGTCAGCAACATCTGGTACGGCGACTACCGCGCCCAGGTCGGCGCCTGCCGCACCGGCGAGCGGCGCCTGAAGGAACTGGTGACGCAATACGGCAAGGACACCGTCAAGCGCT
>JAEUKU010000342.1 GCA_016794075.1 Rhodospirillaceae bacterium | reverse complement strand
CCGCCGGTCTCGGCCCAATCCTTGAAGGCGCCGAGGTTGCGGACGTCCCGGAAGCCGAGGTCTTTCAGCGCCTTGCCCGAAAGGGCCGAGCGGCCGCCCGAGGCGCAATAGAGGATGATCGTCTTGCCCTGGTCGAAGGCCGGGTCGTGATAGGGCGATTTTGCATCGGCCTTGAACTCCAGCATGCCGCGCGACACGTGGATCGCGCCCTTGATCTTGCCGGTGGCCTGCAGTTCGGGGGCATCGCGCACATCGACCACCAGCGCGCCCTTGGCGATCAGATCGGCGGCGTCCTTCGGTGAAATGGCCGGCACAATGGCCTTGGCGGCGGCAACCTGTTCCATAATCGAAGCCATGAAATTTCCTCCCTTGGAATCGACTTTGCGCAGATAGCCCGTGTCCGGGCGGCGGGAGAGAAAACAGCTTTGTCGGGCAGGCTCAAGTCAAAAATGACGGACTCAGGTCACTTGTTGTGACCTAATCAACAAATCCGGCGGAGCAATCAATTTGCCGGCGCCGATTCTTTCTTTTTGCCGATCTTCGGCTCGGTGCCCTTGAGCAGGCGCCTGATGTTCTCGTGGTGGCGGACCCAGACCAGGAGGGCCGCGAAGCCGGCGAGCCAGGCGAGGGGGACGTTGCCGACCCAGAGCGCGATGAAGGGAGCCGCCGCCACCGCGATCAGCGCCGAGAGCGAGGAATAGCGGAAGACCAGGGCCACGATCAGCCAGGTGAGGCAGGCGCCGATGCCGACCATCCAGCTGACGGCGATGAGCGTGCCGAGGGTGGTGGCGACACCCTTGCCGCCCTTGAACTTCAGCCACACCGGGAACAGGTGGCCGAGGATCGCCGCGCCGCCGGCGATCACCGTCAGGTCTTCCGAGAAAGCCCGGGCGATCAGCACCGCGACCGCGCCCTTGCCACCGTCGAGCAGCAAAGTCGCCAGCGCCAGATCCTTGCGGCCCGTGCGCAGCACGTTTGTGGCGCCGATATTGCCGGAGCCGATGGCGCGGATGTCGCCCAGGCCCGCCATCTTCGTCAGCACCAGGCCGAAGGGGATCGCGCCCAGCAGGTAGCCGAGCAGGGCGGCGGCGAGATGCGGCAGGCCGAGCCCTTCCATCAGCGCTCTCCCTCCAGGCTGTAGACCAGGCGGCCGTCGACGAAGGTCTTCAGCACGCAACCCTGCACCGGGCGGCCGTCATAGGGCGAGTTCTTCGACTTGCTGCGGAATTTCGCCACGTCGATCTTGTGCGGCCGGTCGAGGTCGATCAGCACCATGTCGGCCGGCGCACCTTTCGACAAGCGACCCTGCGGCAGGCCGAGGATGTCGGCCGGCCGCGCCGTCAGGCAGCGCAAGGCGGCGAGCAGCGACATGGCGCCCTTGTGATGCGGCTCCAGGCTGATCGGCAGCAGCGTCTCCAGGCCGACGATGCCGGCCTCCGCCTGGGCGAAGGGCACGCGCTTGCTTTCCACGTCATGCGGCGCGTGATCGCTGGCGATGCAATCGATGACGCCGTCCGCCAAACCCGCCGCAATGGCGCGGCGGTCGCTTTCGCCGCGCAAGGGCGGCGAGAGCTTGGCGAAGGTGCGGTAGTCGCCGATCTCGTTCTCGTTCAGCGAGAAATAGGGCGGGGCGGTGTCGCAGGTGACGCGCAGGCCTTCCTGCTTCGCCTTGCGGATCGCCTCGACCGCGGCGGCGGTCGAGATATGCGCCGCGTGGTAGCGGGCACCCGAGCCGCGCACCAGGTGTAGGTCGCGCTCGATCATCATCACCTCGGCATAGGCCGGAATGCCGGGCAGGCCGAGGCGCGTCGACAGCTCGCCGTTGTTCATGGCGCCGCCGGCCGCAAGGCGCGGGTCTTCCGGGTGCTGGATCACCAGCAGGTCGAAGCTGCGCGCATAAGTGAGGGCCCGGCGCATCACCTGCACGTCGCCGGTCGCCTTGATGCCGTCGGTGAAGCCGAGCGCGCCGCTATCGGCGAGCAGGGCCATCTCGACCAGGTCCTTGCCTTCGAGGCCCTGGGTCAAGGCGCCGTAGCAATAGATCTTGGCGCGCTTGGTCTCGCGCGCGCGCCGGGCGATGAATTCGACGCCGGCCACGTCGTCGATGATCGGCTCGGTGTTGGGCAGGCAGACCATGGAGGTGACGCCGCCCGCCGCGGCGGCAAGGCTGGCGGTCGCGATCGTCTCCTTGTGCTCCTCGCCCGGTTCGCGCAGCTGCACGCGCATGTCGATGAGGCCGGGCGCCAGCACCTGGCCGCGGCAATCGAGGATCTCGGCATTCTCCGGCGCGCTGGCGCGGGTCACCCTGGCGCCGATCTCCTGGATGATGCCGTTGTCGACCAGGACGCCGCCGGGCTCGTCGCGGTTGCTGGCCGGGTCGACGATCCGCGCATTGACCAGCGCCAGCGGCCTGTCCTGCCGGCGCGGCGGCTTCGCGGGAGCCGACGGCGGCGGGGTCATTGGTTCCCCGTCAGGTTGCGGGTGAGCGCGTCGAGGCAGGCCATGCGCACGGCCACGCCCATCTCCACCTGCTCGCGAATCACCGAGCGGTTGATGTCGTCGGCGACCTCGGAATCGATCTCCACGCCGCGGTTCATCGGGCCGGGATGCATGATGAGCGCGTCCGGCTTGGCGGCGGCGAGCTTGTCGTAGTCGAGGCCGTAGAAGCGGAAATATTCGCGCGTCGAGGGCACGTAGGCGCCCTGCATGCGCTCCAGCTGGAGCCGCAGCATCATGACGATGTCGACGTCCTTCAGCCCCTTGCGCATGTCGGTGAAGACCTCCACCCCCATGCGGTCGATGTTGCTGGGCAGCAGGGTCAGCGGCGCGATCACCCGCACCCGCGCGCCCATCTTGGTCAAGAGGTGGATGTTCGAGCGCGCCACGCGGCTGTGCAGGATGTCGCCGCAGATGGCGACCAGCAGGCCGTCCAGCTTGCCGAGGCGCCGGCGGATGGTGAGCGCGTCGAGCAAGGCCTGGGTCGGATGCTCGTGCCGCCCGTCGCCGGCATTGATGACCGAGCCGTCGACCTTCTGCGACAGCAAATTGACCGCGCCGGATTCCGAATGCCGCACCACCATGACGTCCGGCTTCATGGCATTCAGCGTCATCGCGGTATCCAGCAGCGTCTCGCCCTTCTTGATCGACGACGTGCCCACCGACATGGTGATGACGTCGCCGCCCAGCCGCTTGGCCGCCAGTTCGAAGGAGGTGCTGGTGCGGGTCGATGTCTCGAAGAACAAATTGATGACGGTGCGGCCGCGCAGCAGCTTGCGCGCGCGCTCATCATCCTTCGGCAGATTGGCGTAGCTGTCCGCCAAATCCAGGAGGCGTTCGATTTCGGTGGGGGAAAGCGCTTCGATGCCGAGCAGGTGCCGGTGGGGGAAGAAGGCGTTGGCGGCGCTGGACCCGATCATCGGGGGCGCATCATATCCAGCATGCGTCCCCGGTCAATCGATTCGAGGCAATGGAGTCACAGGTCGTCGCGCGGTTTTCCCTCCCCCGTTCCAGGAGAGGGCCGGGGCGGGGGCAGCGCGCGAAGTCTCCTTCGCTGGGAGACTTGGCTGCCCCCTCCCTAGCCCTCCCCCGTGCCGGGGGGAGGGAACGGCGTGGAATGCTGACCGCTTGGTTAGGTTACCCCGCGATCACCATCCAGCCGACGCCGAACTTGTCGGTGACCATGCCGAAGCTGGAGGCGAAGAAGGTCTTGCCGAGCGGCATCGTCACCTGGCCGCCCTCGCCGAGCGCGTTGTAGAGCTTCGCCGCTTCGGCATCGTTCGCGCACTGGATGGTGAGCGAGAAGCCGTCGAATTTCGGCGCGCCTTTGCAGTAGCCGTCGGAAGCCAGAATCTTGGTCTCGCCCACCGTGAATTCGGAGTGCATCACCTTGTCCTTGGAGTCCGGGTTCATGTTGGTCTGGTCCGGCGCCTCCTTGAAGCGCATCAACGCCGTCACCTTGGCGCCCGCCTTGCTCTTGTAGAACTCGAGCGCTTCCTCGCACTTGCCGTCGAAAAACAGATAAGGGTTCACCTGCATGACATCTCCTCGCGGAACATTCGATTTGCTCTCATGACAGTCTGGCGCGGCCCGCGACATCGTGTCCGAGGCTGCCGGCCAAATCCCCACAGGACGTGCGGGGCGAATATGTATACACTGTCCACAAGACGCTAGCAGAGCAACTGGACGCTGTCCACATTTGGAATCGGATCGGGGATGAAAAAAAGGGCACCGGAGAAACCGGCGCGTCGCGGCACCTATCGGCACGGCGATCTGCGCCGCGCCCTGCTGGAGGCGGGGGTGGCGCTGGCGCGCGAGGGCGGGCCGGAGGCCATCGTGCTGCGCGAGGCGACGCGGCGGGCCGGCGTGGTGCCGAACGCCGCCTATCGCCATTTCGCCAGCCGGGACGATCTGCTGCAGGCGGTGCGATCGGCCGCCCTGGCGGAGCTCGCACGCGCGATCGAGGCCGAGCTGGCCAAGACGCGGCGGGCAAAGACGCTGGAGGAGGATGCGCGCGGCGCCCTGCGCGCGGTGGGCCGGGCCTATCTCCGCTTCGCGCTCGGCGAAAGCGGGTTGTTCCGCACCGCCTTCGCCACGCCGGAGGATCTCGGCCTCGGCCCCAACCCGGCGCGGTCGGGCCAGAGCGGGCTCAATCCGTTCGAGCTGCTGGGCTCGGCGCTGGACAAGTTCGTCTCAGCCGGATTGCTGCCGCCGGAGCGCCGCCCGGGCGCGGAGTTCCTGGCCTGGTCGGCGGTGCACGGTTTCGCGATGCTGATTCTCGACGGCCCCTTGCGCCCGGTGCCGCGCGCCCAGCTCGACGCGATCGGCGAGCGCGTCATCGCGATGGTGGAGAAGGGGCTTTAATAGGGCCGCCCGTCCTTGTGGGTGAACAGCCATTTGCCGTCGGGGCCAAGCGTCGCCTTGAGATCGTCGCTCGGGTAGCTGCCCTCGTCGCCCGGCGTGCGGTCGCCGATTTCGAGCACGAGCACATCCGCGTCGGTGCGGTTGACGAGCTGATGTGCGATGCCCTGCGCCGGAAAGCCGGCGCACATGCCGGGCGCCAAATCGATCTCGCCTTGGTCGGTGACCAGGGTCGGATGGCCTTCCAGGATATAGATGAACTCATCCTGCCGGCTGTGCCGGTGCAGCAGCGCGGACTCGCCGCCGGGCAGCAGGCGGGTCAGGTTGACGCCGAAATTCTTCAGCCCGAACGCGTCGCCCAGCTGCCGCTTCTCGCGCTTGAGCATCCGGCTGAAGAACGGCTCAGGGTAGTTCGACGGCTTGGTGCGCGGGGGCACGTCCGCAGCGCGCACGGCGATGGGCTTGGCGTCGTTCATGGTCCTATCCTCATGTGCCGTGAAAGGCGCGTGCCAGCTTCGGGAATGCCCGATACAGCGCGAACGCCGTCTCGACCCAGCCCTCGGTATAGCCATTGCCGATGATCATCTCGACGTCGCGTCCGACGCCCTCGGCGGTCAATGCCGCGGCGGTGAAAGAGGTCGCCATGCTGAAGAACAGGATGCGCCCCTTTGGCCGCGTCGCCAGGATGGCGGCACCTTCGCAGCCGGGCGCGTTGGTGGTGGCGATGGTGAGGTCGGCGGGCTTGCCGCCGGTCATATCGGCGACGATGTCATGCGTGGCGACGGGATCGCGCAGATCGGCGATCGCGAGATGGTCGGCGACGTTCAGGTCACGCGCGCGTTCCAGCGACGTGGCGCTGGCATCGAGGCCGATAAGCGTGCCGTTCCGTCCCATCGCCTGCCGCGCAGCGCAGAGCGAGAGCAGGCCGGCACGGCCGGTACCGAGCACGCAGATCGTCATCCCCGGCTGCGCCATCTTGAGCACATGCCCCGGCGCGCCGGCGACGTCGCACAGCGCCATCGCGGTGCGCTGCGGGATGTCGGCGGGCAGCTTGGCGTAGAGGCCGCTGGCGAACAGGATGGCATGGCCGCGCGCGGTGACGGTGGCGGCCTCCGCATCGATGGTGCCGATGTCGCTCAGCGCCAGCGGGGTCAGCGACAGCGAGACCAATGTGCAGATGGTGTCGCCGACCGCAAGGTCGCGGTTGGGGAAGTCCGGACCGATCTGCTTCACGCGGCCGATCAGAACGCCGCCCGAGCCGGTCACCGGATTATGCATCTTGCCGCGCGCCCTGACGATCTCGGCGATGCGCGCGCGCATGCGGCCTTGGTCGTGGCCGCAGCTCTCGGCGATCTGGCGCATGGAGGAGGAATCGAGGTTCAGCGCCGCGACCTCGATCAGCAGCTCATTGGCGCGGATCGGCAGCGACGGATCGAGCCGCTCCGCCGGCTGCGGCAGCCCGCCGCCGATGGCGCGATGCGAGCCGAAGGGGCAGGGGATGGTCATGATGGCGATGCGCACTGTTTCAGCATGCGCGATCTGCTCCTTCCCCCCTTGCGGGGCAAGGGTGGGAAGGGGGGTGTTGCAGCGCTGGGTTTGTCCGCTCGGGATCTTCGCTCAATATCGCCTCTGGCGATGCGCGCCCGCAGGCGCGCATCCCCCATCCGCCCCCGGGCTCTATCGACCCGGGGGTCACTTCGTTCGCTAAGCCTCCGCTGCCTTCCCCCGCAAGGGGGGAAGGAGAATATGATGGGGAGGGGACTATCAAATCACCTTCTTCGCCCGCAGCGCGCGCAGGTCGTCGTCGCTGAGATAGATCAGCTCGCGCAGGACCTCGTCGGTGTGCTGGCCGCAGACCGGCGGCGGCAGCTTGTAGTCGACAGGGGTCTCGGAGAGCTTGATCGGGTTGCCGATGAGATCGACCGTGCCTTTGCCGGAGAGCGCGTGTGGCATGGTCACCTTCATGCCGCGGGCCAGCACCTGCGGATCCTGGAACACCTGGTCGATGTTGTTGACCGGACCGCAGGGCACGCCCATTTCGGTGAGCCCCTCGATCCAATAGGCCTGCGGCTTCTGCGACGTCACCTCATGCACCAGGCGATAGCATTCCTCGCGGTTGCGCACGCGCGCCGGGTTGGTCTTGAAGCGTTCGTCCTCGGCCCATTCCTTCCTGCCGGCGAACTCGGCGAACTTGGCGAACTGCCCGTCATTGCCAACGGCGAGGATGAAGAAGCCGTCGGAACAAGGCACCACCGAATAGGGCACGATGCTCGGATGCTCGTTGCCCATGCGCTGCGGCACCTTGCCGGAGGTCAGGTATTGCAACCCGATATTGGCGAGCCAGCTGACCTGCGCGTCGAGCAGGCCGAGATCGACCTGCTGCCCGCGCCCGGTCAAATGCCGGTGCTGCAGGGCGGCGAGGATGCCGACCACGGAATAGATGCCGCAGATGACATCGGTGACGGCGACGCCGACCTTCTGCGGCGGCGTCGACGGGTCGCCGGTCACCGACATGATGCCACCCATGCCTTGCGCCAGGAAGTCGTAGCCGGCGCGCGGCGCATAGGGCCCCGTCTGGCCGAAGCCGGTGATCGAGCAATAGATCAGGCGCGGGAAGTCATACTTGATCTGCTCATAGGAGAGGTTGTAGCGCGCCATGTCGCCGACCTTGAAGTTCTCGACGAAGATGTCGCATTTGGCGATCAGGCGCTTGGCGATCTCCTGGCCCTCGGGCTGCGCGACATCCAGCGTCACCGAGCGCTTGTTGCGGTTGACCGCGAGGTAGTAGGCGCTCTCGCTGGTGTCGTTGCCGGCGGCGTCCTTGACGAAGGGCGGGCCCCATTTGCGGGTGTCGTCGCCCTGGCCCGGCCGCTCGATCTTGATCACGTCGGCGCCGAGATCGCCCAGCATCTGCGTGCCGGTCGGGCCGGCCAGGATTCGGGTCAGGTCGAAAACGCGGATGCCGGTGAGCGGGCCAGACATGGAAATCCCCAGAAAGACGCGATTGCGCGCACTCTCTAGGGGCGAGGGGGCAAAATCAAGAGGCCCGATTCACGCACGGGCGAGCGCGTCGAGCACACCCTGGAGGATGAACGCCGCCGCCGCCTGGTCCACCACCTTGGCGCGCTTGGCGCGGCTCAGGTCGGCCGCGATCATGTTGCGTTCCACCGCGACGGTGGAGAGCCGCTCGTCCCAGAACAGGATCGGCAGCTCCTTCAGCTTCACCAGATTGGCCGCGAATTGCCGGACCGACTGGCAGCGCGGCCCCTCCGACCCGTCCATGTTGAGCGGCAGGCCGATGACCAGCCCGCCGACCTGGCGCGCCTCGACCAGCTTCAGCAGCTCCTGCGCGTCGGCGGTAAACTTGGTGCGGCGGATGGTGGTGACCGGCGAGGCGACGCTGAGGCCCGGATCGCTGAGCGCCAGGCCGATGGTCTTTTCCCCGAGATCGAGTCCCAGCAGACGCTGGTGTCGCCCAAGCGCCGATCGCAGTGCTGCCGGATCGGCGAGGATCATGCGGAAGCCGCCGCCAGTGCCGGCCGCCGCTCGCGGATCGGCAGGTGGATCAGGCCGGAGAACACGCCGAGCAGGATCGAGATGTACCAGACCGCATCGTAGTTGCCGACGCTATCGTAGAGCCAGCCCGCCCAATAGGCGCCGATGAAGGCGCCGACCTGGTGGCTGAAAAAGGCGATGCCGAACAGCATGGTGAGATAGCGCGTGCCGAACATGCGCGCGACCAAGCCGCTGGTCGGCGGCACGGTCGAGAGCCAGAGCAGGCCGAGCGCGGCGCCGAACAGGCGGATCGAGAGCTCCGTCACCGGCGAGAGGAAGAAGGCGGCGATGACGATCGCGCGCGCGAAATAGATGCTGCTCAGCAGGTATTTCGACTGCGCCTTCTTCATCAGCACGCCGATCAGGATGCAGCCCACCGCGTTGAAGCCGCCGACCAGGGCCAGCGAGTCCGAAGCGGCACTCGGCGTCAGGCCGCACAAGGCGGCGAATTGCGGCAGGTGGAAGCCGATGAAGGCGAGGTGGAAGCCGCAGACGAAGAAGCCGGCGACCAGGAACAGGTAGGAACGGTCGGCGAAGGCGACGCGCAGCGCTTCGCCGATGCTGGTGGATGTGCCGGCATCGGCGCTGGCGGCCTGCTGCTTCGGACCGCGCGGCAGGGCGAAGGCGCACAGGATGATGGCGAGCGCGACGAAGGTGAGGATCTGCAGCGTCGGCTGCCAGCCGTGATTGGCGAGCAGCGCCTGGGTCGACGGCATGAAGATGAGCTGCCCGACCGAGCCGCCGGCGGTGACGATGCCGCCATAGAGTCCGCGCTTCTCCGGCGGGGACGCGCGCATGATGGCGCCCAGCACCACCGACATGCCGCTGCAGGCGAGCGCGATGCCGACCAGCACGCCGCTGCCCAGGCCGAACAGCAGCTCGGTATCCGCGACGCTCATCAGCCAGACGCCGCCGACATAGAGCACGCCGCCGGTGAAGGCGACCCAGGTCGGACCCTTGGTGTCGGCGATGGCGCCGGCGATCGGCTGGAAGGCGCCCCAGAGCAGGTTCTGTACCGCCCAGGCGAGTGACATGGCGGCGATGCTCCAGCCGAGCTCCTGGTGCAGCGGCGGCAGGAACAGGCCGAAGGTCTGGCGGATGCCGAAGGTCAGGATCATCGACAGCGCGCCGATGGCGAGGATGAAAATGGAGGCCCTGCGGGTCATGGAAATCGAAGTCCAGGAGTATCGATGCTCTCGGTCGCCATGTTAGCCCGCGCGGCCCGCCGCTCCTAGTCGCGATCCGGCATGGGCTGCTGCCGCCGCGCGCATATCAATGTCTGGGGACAATTTCGCTTCGCGCTTACTCGCCGCGCGGCACCGCGGCGAGGGTAGAGGTCTGCCGGGCGAAGCGCAAGGCGGCGAGGATGGCGGGAAGGCCCAGCAGCCCGCCAACCAGGAAGGTCAGCGTCACCGGGGCGGTAGTTGTGTCGAGATCCGGGAAGCCGGCGCCGGCGGCGATGATCCCGGCAAAGGCCGCGCCCAGCGCGGCACCCAGTCCCTCGAAGGTCGGAATGGCGCCGGAGGTCACATCGCGCTCCAGCGCGTCGCTGGCGCCGATGGTGCGCTGGCACAGGAAGCCGTTGGAAATGCCGAAGCCGATGCCGCAGGCGGTGAGCGCGACGGCCATGACGATGACGGCGTGGCGGTCGACGCTCCAGGCGAGCAGGAACATGCCCATGGTGAGCAGGACCGGGCCGATGACGATCAGCCAGTTGGCGGATCGCGTGCCGAGCCGGGCCACCGCCATGGCGCTGAACGACCAGCCGAGCGCGGTCAGGGAGGCGATCTGACCGGCATGCAGCACGCTCATTCCCATATGGACCTGGGCGACATAGGGCACGAACAGGAACACGCTGGCCTCGGCCAGCGGCATCAGCCCGATGATCCACAGGCCGAGCGCGGAAGCGGAGCGCGGCGACAGCAGCTGCGCGGGAAACAGCGGCGCATGGGCGCGGCGGTCGAGATGCAGGCCGATCCACAGCGCCGCCAGCGCGGCCACCACCAGCGTCGCCGCCAGCGCCGGCGTGCGCGATTCGCTGGCGACACAGACGGCGAGCGATCCGCCGGTCAGGAAGATCATGCGCAGCAGCGGCCAGCCTCGGCCGCCATTGGAACTGGCGCCGCGCGCCGGCAGCACGGCGAGCGCCAGGGCCAGGAACAGGATCGCCACCGGCGCCAGCGCCCCTGCCGCGATGCGCCAGGACCATAGATGCGCGAAGGTGCCGCCGAGGATCGGCCCGCCGATGGTGGCGATTGCCCAGACCACGGCGAGCAGCCCGAACAGGGAGGGCAGGGCCTTCTCGCCGACCACGTCGGCGGCGATCACGTAGCAGAGCGCGAGCACCAGCCCCTCGGCGAAGCCTTGCACGATGCGACCGGCGAGCAGGATCTCCATGGTCGGCGCGGCGGCAATGATCACGCTGCCCGCGGCGGCCGCCAGCGAGGCGCCGATCAGCACGCTGCGCAGGCCGAGCCGTGCCTTCAGGAAGGCGGCGCCCGAAGATCCGACGATGGAGAAGACGAGGAAGAAGGCGGTGACCCAGCTCAACAGCTCGGCGCCGTCGAGCTCCAGGACGGCGGACGGCGTCACGGTGCTGATGACGAACCAGTTGAAGGCGTGCAGGCTGACGCCGAGGCAGATGGTCCACACCGCCGCCCGCTTCGGCCCGAGCAGCAGTTCGCCCCAGGTGGTCTTGGTCTCCGCAGCCATGCGATCTTCGCGCCGCTTCGCGGCTCTCCCCCGTTTCGGCTTTTCTAGAGCGGGCAAATAAAGAAATCAATGTATTTCTTTATTAGGCCGCCCGTGCTAGGCTTGAGGCAATGGAAGATCGTGGCGCCATGCGTGTCCTGCACGCGTTGAAATCCGGCGGCCCGGCGACCGCCGAGGCGATCGCCCGCCGCCTGATGGTGACGGCGGTGGCGGCGCGCCAGCAGCTCGGCCGCCTGCGCGAGAAGGGTCAGGTCGCCTATGCCGACCGCCGCGAAGGGGTCGGCCGGCCGAAGCGCGTCTGGTCGCTGACCGAGGCGGGCAATGCGCTGTTCCCCGATTCGCATGCAGCGATGGCGCTCGACCTCATCGACGGCATCAGGGCGGCGCTCGGCCCGGCGGCGCTGGACCGCGTCATTGCGGCGCGCGAGGCAACGATGCGGCGGCTCTATGCCGCGCGGTTGAAGCCGGCGCGCACCCTGGCCGAACGGGCGAAACTGCTCGCCGCCCAACGCAGCGACGAAGGCTACATGGCGGAGGCCAGGCGCCAGGCCAATGGCGACGTCCTGCTGGTCGAGAACCACTGCCCGATCTGCGTCGCCGCCAAGGCGTGCCAGGGCTTCTGCCGCTCCGAGCTCGATTTGTTCCGCGACGTGCTCGGCCCCGATGTGCGCGTCGAGCGCGAGGAGCACATCCTCGCCGGCGCGCGCCGATGCGCGTATCGGCTGTCACCGGTGAAATCGTAGCCGCCCAACCGAAGCGTCATTGCCGCGCTCGACCCGGCAACCCAAGTTTCCAGCCAGTCCACAACTCGCAGATTTGGATCACCGGGTCACGCCGCTCGCGCGGCGGCCCGGTGATGACGAGCGAGCGGAGTGGGAACTCTCTAAGCCTTCCCCACGTCCTTCGCGGTGAGGTCGAGGGCGAGCTTGGTCAGGCGCATGAACTCGTCGATGTTC
>JAEUKU010000311.1 GCA_016794075.1 Rhodospirillaceae bacterium | reverse complement strand
ACCGTGTTGGGAATGCGGTTGGCGCGGTCGGCATGGCCGAAGGCGAAATCGAGGGACGGGTCGGCCGCCAGCGGCGCGAGGGAGATCACGCCGGAGAACTGGCTCGCCGCGGCGATGCGCGCAATCGCGTCCGCCGGAATGTCCCCCGGGATCGGCATGGCCGCACGAGTTTACACCGGCGAACGCCACGCGCAACGCGGCAAGGTCAGGCGATGAACTTCAGCGCCCGCGCCACCTCGAAATAGTCCCGCGTCTCGAAACGGATCATGCGGTTGCCGATATGCTTCGCGCCTGGATACCAGGAGGCCTTGTAGGCGTTGACCGGATTGGAATACTCGATCTCCAAGGTGAACCGCCTGGGCAGCTTCACCAGCGCCTTCTTGAGATTGCCGTTCAGCGCCTTTTCCACGCCTTGGCGGATCTTGGCGCAGGCGGCCTTGGGTGACAGGCTGATGGTGGACGGCCCGCGCCCCTCGGTGACGGCCGCCGTGACGATGTTGGCATTGGTCGCCTTCACGTCGGCGCAAAGCTGCTTGTCGCCGGAGACGAAGACCACCGGCACGCCGACATAGGCAGCGGCATAGGTCTGCAGCACGAATTCGGAGACCGGCGCGCCGTTCAGATACATGCGCATGACGCGGAGCGTGAGCGTGTGCGCCAGCGGATTGGTCTCGTCCCCCGCCTTGGAGTGGTAGCCGACCAGCATCGCCGCATCGAAGGTGGCGTCCAGCTCCTGCACCATGGAGAACGGATGCCCGCTCCAGCCGCGGATCAGCCGCGCGCATTCCGGCAGGTCCTTCTGCAGGATGTTGCGGCCGCTGTCATGGGCGTCCTTGATCAGGATGTCACGGGCGCCGGCGGCGATGGCGCCGTCGCAGGCGGCCAGCACCTCGCGCGTCATCTCCTCCCGGTGCTCCTGGTAGTCCGGATCGTTCAGTTCCGCCTCGTTCCAGGTGGTGATGCCGGCGGTGCCCTCGATATCGGCGCTCAGATAGATTTTCATGATTCCCCCAGGGTTGGATTGCCAATCTAGCAATCCTTTGGCCGCCGTCCAGCGCCGCGCCCGGGCCGCCCCGTTTGGCGAGACTCCGCCTGATCAATGTGATAGCGTTCCTGTCGCTGTGACGGCTTCTCGACATCGTAGTGCCGGAGCTGGACATGACGCGCGCAATGCCCCGTTTGACAGCGGCCTTGACGATACTCGTCTTCCTGCACCCCATCATGGCCGCGCGGGCGCAAGAGGCGAGCGCCGGCACCCCCGCGGAAATTTCCCACCTGCTCAACCATATCCGCAAATCGGACTGCATGTTCGTGCGCAACGGCGTCGGCTATGACGGGCGCATCGCCGCAGCGTTCGTGCAGCGAAAATACGAGAGTTTGCAGGATAAGGTCCGAAACGCGGAAGATTTCATTCTCCTCGTCGCGACCAAGAGCGAGGAAAGCGGCAAGCCCTATCAGGTGCGCTGCCCTGGCCGGCAGGCCATCGACGCCAGCCGATGGCTGCGCATAGAGCTGCAGTCCTACCTGGCGCGCGCCAATCTGGAGTGAGCGCTTTTCCGGCACTGGCAAACGCCACCGCTTTCCGTCTGCCGGCGATCCCTCTAAGATCGCGCCCGCACACAAGTGGGGAGCGATCATGGGCGGCACTGAATTGTGGCAATGGGATGCGGTGGACCTGGCGCAGGCGATCCGCCTGCGCAAGGTGTCGAGCCGCGAGGCGACGGAATCCTGTCTCAGGCGTCTCGACGCCGTCAATCCAAGGCTGAACGCCATCACCTTCCAGATCGCCGAGCAGGCTTTGCGCGATGCCGCCGCCGCCGATCTCGCGGTGAAGAAGGGCGAACCGCTCGGGCCCCTGCACGGCGTGCCGGTCAGCACCAAGGAGAACATCGACCAGAAGGACCTCCCCACCCCGAACGGTGTGGTGGCCTACAAGGATCTGATCGCCTCGGCGGATTCCCCCGTCGTCGCCAATTGGCGCAAGGCTGGCGCCATCTTCATCGGCCGCACCAACGCGCCCGCCTATTCGCTGCGCTGGGACACCGACAACGCCTTGCGCGGCCGCACCTACAATCCCTGGGCCAAGGGCCGCACGCCGGGCGGGTCCTCCGGCGGCGCGGGCGCGGCGGTCGCCTCCGGCATCGGCCCGATCTCGCACGGCAACGATTACGGCGGGTCGATCCGCTATCCGGCCTATTGCTGCGGTGTCGCCGGCATCCGCCCGACCATGGGCAAGGTGCCCGCCTTCAATTCGACGGCGCAGGCGGAACGGCCGCCGACCATCGCGCTCTTCGCCGTGCAGGGACCCTTGGCGCGGCGCGTGAAGGACGTGCGCCTCGGCCTTGCCGCGATGAGCGGCCGCGACCCGCGCGACCCCTGGTGGGTGCCGGCGCAGCATCACGGCAAGCCGCTGCCCCGCCCGCTGAAAGCGGGGCTGATCACCGAGGCGCACGGCATGTACGTGCATCCGGACGTTGCCGCGGCCGTGCGCAAGGCGGGCGCCGCGCTCGCCGATGCCGGTTATATCGTGGAAGAGGTGACCCCGCCCTCGATCCAGGCGGCGACCGACCTCTGGATCAAGCTGGTCGCCGCCGACATCCGCGAGACGCTGTGGGAGACCATCGCCGCCAATGCCGATCCGCTCGGCGTCAAGGCGGTGCAGCTGTGGCGCGACGCGTTGCCGCCCATCACCATGGCGGAGTACATCAGAGGCCTTGCCGAGATCACCAGGCATCGCCGCGAATGGTCGCTGTTCCTGGAGCAGTACCCGGTGCTGGTCGGCCCCAATTGCGGCGACCTGCCCTTCGAGATCGGCTTCGACACCACCGACATGGCGCGCACCCAGCATGTGCTGCAATCCCAGGCGCTGATGGTGACGGTGAACCTGCTCGGCTTCCCGGCCGCCGCCGTGCCGGTCGGCAGCGTGACGGCCGAGGGCGCGCCGAATGGTTTGCCGCTCGGCGTCCAGGTCATCGCCGGCCGCTACCGCGAGAACCTGGCCCTCGACGCCGCCGAGATCATCGAGGCCCAGCACGGCTTGCGGACGCCGATCGACCCGACCTGGTGAGCGCGCATCGTCCGCGCCTTGCCCACGCATCTGGTGCAGAACTTCTCCGCCGACGACATGCGCCAGGCGCAGGTCGAGGTCCTGCTCGTGACGCCGACCCGCGCCATCGCCAAGCTGTTGACCCAGCAGATCAACGCCTGCGGCTTCCGCGTCAACGCGGTCAACGACCCGGTCGACGGATTGACGGCGGCCCTGTGCGCCCGGCCCGACATGATCATCACCTCGCAGGAGATGCGCACCATGAGCGGCGTCGATTTGCTGTGCGCCGTGCGCGCCATCTCCGCCGTCGCCAAGACCCCCGCCGCGCTGCTCACCTCAAAGAGCAGCGACCGCGCCGCCTTCCCCGGTTTGCCCGAGGACGTGATGCTGCTGCGCACGGGCGACGCGTTTGCGGATGATTTCGCGGGAGCGATCGCGCAGTTTGGGATCGGGGAGAGCGGGACGACGCAGCGAATCCGCCGCGTCTCTGTCCGTCATCCCGGCCTTGCGCCGGGATCCACGGTCCCGCTGCACGAACGGATGATCATCTCGTTCGGTCCATTCGAGGGACGAATGGACCCCGGCGCAAGGCCGGGGTAACGACCGAGGCGTTGGTGCGTCCTGCTCAGCTCACACTTTCCGCGGCACGATCAACGCATCCACCGCGACGCAGCCTTTCGGGCCGGCGATCAGCGGGTTGACGTCAATCTCGGCGATCAGGCCATCGAGGTCGGCGAGCAGCGCGGAGAAGCGCGCGATGGTGGCGACCACGCTCGGCAGATGCACCGCAGGCTGGCCGCGCACGCAGTCGAGCAGCTTGCGCAGCTTCAGTCCATCGAGCTTGCGCGCCGCCTCGTCCTCGCCGATCGGCGCCAGGGCGAAGGCGCGGTCCTCCATCATCTCGATGAGGACGCCGCCGGCGCCGATCATCAGCAGCATGCCGAACTGCGCGTCGTGCAATCCGCCCAGGGCCAGTTCGACGCCTTTGCCCACCATCTCGGTGACCAGCGCGCGCGGGCCCAGCCGCTCGGCCATGTCGCGATAGGCGGCGCGCAAGGTCGACTCGTCGGCCAGCGTCAGCTTCACGCCGCCGACATCGGATTTGTGCAGGATGCCCGGCATCGCCGTCTTCAGCGCCACCGGATAGCCGATCTGCGCGGCGGCGGCGACCGCCTGGTCCTCGGTGCCGACGATCCGGCGCTGCGGCACCGGGATGCCGTAATCGGCCAGCAGCGCGAGGCCGGCATCCTCGTCCAGCGCCGCGCCCTGCTGCAGGCGCGCGGCCCATTTCGCGCGCAGGCCCTCCGGCACCTCGGGCGCGGCGAGTTCCCGCGCCGCGCGGCGGTCGCGATGGCGTAAGGCGTGCTTCAGCACCGAGAGCGCGGAATCGACGCCCGACAGCACCGGGATCCCGTGCTCGGTCAGGCGCTGCGCGACGCCGTCGGAGCCGTTGCTGCCCAGATTGGTGGCGAGCAGCAGCGGTTTGTTCGTGCGGGCGAAGGCGGCCTCCATCAGCGCGGCATAGCCGTCGGAGAGATAGTAGCCGTCGCGCGTCTCGACGCAGAAGATACCGCAGGCGGTGGCGGGATCGTCGACCAGCGCCGTCATCATGTCGGCCATCGCCGCCTCGTAATCCTTGCCGGTGCCCCAGGCGTCGAGCGGGTTGGAGGGCTCCAGCCCGGCATCGAGGCGTTGCGCCAGCTTCGCCTTGGTGGCATCGGAGATCGCGGCGAAGGAAACGCCCCGCCGTTCGGCGAGGTCGATGGTGAGCTCCAGCAGCCCGCCGGAATCGTGCATCGTCGCGATGTCGCCGGCCGCCAGCCTGCGCGGGCCGCTGTAGAAGCGCAGCGCGTTGGCGAAATCGTCCAGCGTGTCGACCTCGATGACGTTGTGCCGGTCGAACAGCGCGGCATAGGCGGCGTGGTTGCCGGCGACGGCGCCGGAATGGCTGACCGCCTTCGCCGCCGAGGCCGCCGTCTTGCCGACTTTCAGCGCGATCACCGGAATGTCAAAGGCGCGCGCCTTTTCCAGGCCGGCGACGAAGCCCGCCGGATCGCGCACCGTTTCCAGGAACAGGCCGATGCAGCGCGTCTCGGGCATCAGCAGCGCGTAGTCGAGATAGTCCGCCACGGTCGTGGTCAGCTCCTGCCCGGCGGAGACCGCGAGCGCCCAGCCCATGCGCTTGTCGTTGTGGCAGATGCCGGAATAGACCGAGCCGGAATGGGTCAGCAGCACGGCGCCGCCCTTGCGCATCCAGGGCGGCGGCGGGAAGCCGCACACTCGCAGACCGTGCGCGAGATTATAGAACCCCATGCAATTGCCGCCGCAGATCTGCAGGCCGGCCTCGCGCGCCTTGGCGGCGATGCGTGCGGTGAGCTTCGGCTCGCGGTCGGTGTCGAGATAGCCGGAGGCGAAGATGGTGGCGGCCTTCACGCCGGCCGCGATGGCATCGTCCAGCGCCGCCTCCAGCCGCTCGTTCGAGACGCCGAGCACCGCCATGTCGACCGGTGGCGCATCCCTGAGACTGGGATAGACCTTGCGTCCGGCGATCTCCTGGTAGTTCGGGTTGATCAGCGTCAGCTCGACCGGCGTTTCGCCCAGCGTGGCGGCGACGATCATCCCGTTGCCGACGCTGCCCTCCTTCGGCGACACACCGACCAGCGCGACGCGCTTGGGGGCGAGCAAGGGCGCGAGGCGGTGGGCCTGCAAGGCAGCCTCGTTGGCGACGGGGAGTCGGACTATGTTGGACATTGGATGCTTGTCAGTATGCGCGAGAGGTCGATTTCGAACGCGGTGAACCCCTTTCCCCCCAGGCCGACGAATGTCGGCATTCGCCGACGGGGCGGGGGAAGGTTGGGAAGGGGGGTGATGCAGCGCCGAGTGCTTCCGTCGAGAGCTTTCGCCCGTATCGCCTGCGGCGATGCGCGCCTGTAAGGCGCGCTACCCCCCATCCGGCTGCGACTAGGCTCACGTTGTTCGCCAAGTCTCCGCTGCCTTCCCCCGCAAGGGGGGAAGGCAATTTTTGGGGCTGCGCTGTCATTTTTGGTCTTTGCTCTTCCCGCCCAGCGCATCCAGGCTCGCCTGCTCGCGATTGGCAAACTCCCGCTGCTGCGCCAGCTTGGCCTCGAACAGGCGTTGCGCCTCTTCGTGCACCGGGCCGTAGACCTCCATCCACAGCTGCGCATCGACGGCCACCAGCAAGCGGCCCATCTGCCACGAGGTCGGCTCCGCCCGGCCCTCCAGCCAGCTCTCCAGCACCTTGAGGGAAACGCCGGTGGCGGCGGCGAGCGCCTCGCGGCGCATCGGGCCGACGGGCTCCAGGCGCTTGCGCAAAGCGGCGGCGAGGCGCGCGCGGTGGGCGTCGCGGCCCTGCACGTCCTGGTCGATGGCGAGCGCGATTGCCGGCTCGATCTCGCCCTTGCCGCGCCTGGTGGCGGCGCTGCTGCCGAAATGCGCCGGGAAGACGGCGGCGAGATAAGCGAGGCAGGTGCGCTTGGCGGCGGCGCGGTCGAACTTCGACGGCGACATCAGGCAGTCGAACCACAGCCCGTCGATCATGGCGTTGAGGCCGACGGCGGCCTGCAGCGCGTCGACGCCGTCATAGCCGCCCTCGGCGACGATGCGGGCGCAGAGCTGCTCGGTCTCCTTGAGGTATTCGTCCTCCAGCCCCATCACCAGGGACTGGTAATGCGGGTTGTTGCGCGCCTCCGCCCAGAAGGCATACCAGACCGAAACCTTCTCCGGATTGCAGACCGAGGCATGGAAGTCGGCGTCGATCATCGCCGCGAGTCCGGCGGCGGGCGACACGCGGCCCTTGGCGATGGCGCCCTGCCACAGGCCGGAATATTCCTCGGCGATGTTTTCCAAGGTCGCGATCAGCAGCTGATCCTTGGATTTGAAATAAAAGTTGACGATGCCCGGCGACAATCCGGCCTCGCCCGCGACGTGTGTCAGCGTCAAACTGGCATAGCCGTAGCGGCCGATCGCCCGCATCGTGGCGTCGATCAGCTGCTTGCGCCGGACCTCTTTGGATGCTTCCGCTTTCGCCATCGTAACCCTCGTTAACGCGAGACTCTAACTCGCGCGCAAGGCGAAGAGATTACTAGCAAGCCGTTGAAATGCAACGGATTGCTGCAGCTGCGATGCTATATATACATTTAACATACTGGACATTGTGACAGCAAGGGGCTAGATTTTCTATACAGTCATTTAACGTCCATGTCGCTGAGACGACGCTACGGAGGGCTTCAGCGACAGGCCAAACCTGGAGCGGAACCCTATGAGTACGATCAAGACGCAGCGGCGCAACCTCACCAAGTCCCGGGCGCATTACCAGGAGGCTGTGAAGCATCTGCCGCTGGGTGTGTCGTCCAACTTCCGCTATTGGGGCGACGAGGAAACCATCTTCGTGAAGCGCGGCAAGGGCGCCCGCCTCTGGGACCTCGACGGCAACGAATACATCGACTACCGCCTGGGCTACGGCCCGGCCATTCTCGGCCACTGCCATGACGAGGTCGACGCCGCGGCGCGCGAGGCGCAGAGCGTCGGCACCGTTTTCGCGCTGGGCACCGAGAAGGAAGTCACCGTCGCCAAGCTGATCAAGGACATGATGCCGGCGGCGGAACTGGTCCGCTTCTCCAATTCCGGCACCGAGGCGGTGATGGCGGCGCTCCGCCTCGCCCGCGGCTATACCGGCAAGGACAATTACGTCACCTTCGAGGGCTCCTATCACGGCCTGTTCGACGCGGCGATGTGGACCGCCGATCCGGACAGCATGAAGGACCAGAGCAAGGACCCGGTCCTCGTCTCCTACGGCCAGGGCATCCCGAAGCTGGTGCGCCAGCTGTTCTGGCAGGTGCCCTACAACGACGCCAGCCGCCTGGAAGACGTGCTGAAGCGGCACAGCGATTCGATCGCCGCCGTGCTGATCGAGCCGATCCTGGGCAATTGCTGCGGCATCCCCTCCAAGCCCGAGTTCATCAAGGCGGTGCGCGAGCTGTGCACGAAATACGGCGTGCTGATGATCGTCGACGAGGTGAAAACCGGCTTCCGCGTCGGCCGCGGCGGCGCCCAGGCGATGTACGGCATCGAGGCCGACATCTTCACCGTGGCCAAGGCGGTGGCGAACGGCTACCCGATCGCGGCGATCGGCGGCAAGGAAGAGATCATGCGCAAATACGGCAAGGGTGTCGCCCATGGCGGCACCTACACGGCGCAGGCGATGAGCCTGGCCGCAGCCGAGAAGACGCTGACCATCCTGAAGGAGACCGACGCGCTCGACCGCATCGCCGCTTACGGCAAGGCGATGCAGGAGGGCATGCACAAGGTGCTGTCGAAGCGCGGCATCCCGCATTCCTTCACCGGCCATTACTCGATGTCCGGCCTGTTCTTCAGCGCCACGGCGCCGACGACCTATCGCAACTGGAAGCTCAGCGACTACACCTTCTATGACACCATGGCGGGCTACCTGATCGACATGGGCGTGATGTGCGAGCCCGACAGCCGCGAACCCTGGTTCATCTCCGGTGCCCATGACGCGGCTTGCCTCTCGGAGACGCTCAGCAAGTTCGAGGAAGCGGTCGACCTGACGCTCGACGAATTGTCGGGCGGCGACCACGAGGGCGACGACAGCAAGCTGATGCCGGGCATCAGCGGCTGATCTCCCTTGCGCCGTCGGGGCAACCGGCGGAACTCAGCACCGAACGAAGGGCCCGCCTGCGTTGCCGGCGGGCCTTTCTTCCATTGGTCTTTCGATCGTCAGGCCATTGACGCCCGGTCCGCCCGGTGCCGCATGTGATGGGTTGCGCCGTGGCGTTGCACATCGATGAAGGCACCGTGGCGGCGGCGTGCATCCTCGACATCGGACGGATTGCCGATACTGCGCTCGGCATCGCCGAGCGCCAGATCGGCATGGCGCCGCAGGGTTTTCAGCCGCGCCGGATCGCGCTCGCAACTGGCCACCGCGGCGAGCACTTCGAGGAGACGGATCAGCAGGGGCGGGTTGCCGGCCGCGTTCTGCCGGATCATGTGGAACATGGTGTCGACCAGCCCGTCGTATTCCACTGCGGGCACGAGCAGAACGGGAACATCGTCGCGCCGAAAGACGTCGGGCGGCAGACTGAGCGGCGCTATTTCGCACAGCGCCGCGCCCAGCCGATCGACGACGCTGATGGCCGTGTGCGGATCGTTGATGCCCGGCGAGAGTGCCCGCACCGCCACCTCCACCATCTGCCGCACGGCGAATTCGAGGTCGGCGGCGCTCCCGCGCTGGTGGCCGAGCGCGGTCGCATTGGCGATCGCGGCTTCAATTCCCTCGACGGGCGGATCGGCCAGCGCAATGGGTGCTCCGGGAAAGACGTAGTCGCCCGGCCGCACCAGCAGGCGAATGGCAGTCTTGTGCGCTGCCGCCCAATCGGCCAAGCCATCGGCATCGAGCTGCTGCAGATAGCCGCGCCGCTCGTCGATGATCGGCTCCCCGTTCCAGCACGGATCGGGCGCAGGCGCCGCCCGCTCATCCGTCGCCAGGCGACGGATCGCCGTCTGGGCATCCTCGCTCACCAGCTCGATCACGGTATCGACGTTGATGCGGCCCGCCACGTGCCCAACGAAGTAGACGAGCGTGGCCACGCACAGGAAGGCGAGCAGGATGCCGACGCCGAGCGCGAGATGCGGGACGAAGTCGCCCTCCGCCGCCGTCCGCACCGAGCGCAGCACCATCAGCGCGTAGGAGAAGGTCCCGAGGAAGAAGCCGAGGGTCACCTGGTTGCCGCGATCGCGCATGAAATTTCGCAGCAGGCGCGGCCCCATCTGCCCCGCCGCCAGGGAGAGGGCTGCGATGGTGATGCTGAACACGGTGCCGGCGACGCCGATGGTGGAGCCGGCGACGGCGCCCAGCAGGGTGCGCGCGCCGGTCGCCCCGCCGTCATAGAGCCAGATGCCCTCGGGCAGCCAGGACGGCATGCGGCCGTCCCGGTCCATCGCCACCAGAACAAGCGCCAGGACCACCCCCGCGGCGACGAGGAGGCCCGGCAGCAGCCAGAAGGCCTCGCTCAGATCACTTAGCAGCTTGCGGATACGCGCCGTCATCCTGGGTCCGATCTTGGTAAGCTGGCGTCCGGGGATTGGTGCGGCCCCTGCACTCCCGAAGACGCGCGGCGGGACAGGCGGACGGGGTCGCCATGGACGAACCCCTTCCGGGCCGGTTTGTTGCCCGGCTGGCTGATTTGACGCCCGCGCCTCGCTTCGCTACCTAGGCAGCAGACTGCTTGGGGAGCGTTATGCGAGTCGGCTTCGGTCGTAGTTTCAGCGTGGCCTTCCTGTCAGCCGCATGGGTCTCGGTCGCGGCCGGAAGCCTGTCTTCCGCCTTTGCCCAGGCGACCCAGCCGGCACCCGATCCGGTGCCGGTGGGCGAAGTCGATGGCGGTAGCCTGCCGCCGGCCGCCGGGCAGACGATCGAAGGCAGCGCCACCATCATCGACGGCGACGAATTGCGGGTGGGCGAACGCGTGGTGCGGCTCTA
>JAEUKU010000261.1 GCA_016794075.1 Rhodospirillaceae bacterium | reverse complement strand
CCGCCCGCCGGCACCTCGACATGCACGATTTCCGGCTCCCGCCCGACCTTCCCGGCGGCGGTGCGGAACTCCTTCTGGTAGTCTTCCGGCGCGTGGAACTTCTCGATCGGCGGCGAAACGCCCCATTTGTGCGAGCCACGCGCGTATTCGATGGTGCCGCCGGCCGCCGAGGTATCGTCCAGCGCCATCCAGCAGGTCGCCATATGCGAGGGCGTGAACCACTTGGCGTAGGAATCGTCCTGGTGGTAGCCGAGCGCCTTGGCGCCGGCCGGCTTCCAGATCACGTTGTCCTGGCAGATGCGGGCACCGGGCCAGCCGCTCAACTCGGCGACGCAGCGCCCGACCGCCGCGCTGAGGACGGCTTCGGCGACCGTGCGGTCGGATTTCCAGCCGTTGCAGATCTGCCGGGTGCGGTCGGGCCGGTCGCGGCCCTCCTGCCAGTTCCATTCGTCGGGATAAAGGCCGGTCTCGAACTCGCCACGGAACAGCGGCTCGAACCGCGCCCGCAGCCGCTCAACCGTTTCCAGGTCCAGGAACCGGTCGAGGATCAGGAAGCCGTCTTCGTCGAAGCGGCGCTTCTGCTCATCGGTCAGGCGGTCGACGAGAATCATTGTTGCAGATTGCAGCAAGCAACGCCCCCGCGCTATGGCGGATTCGACCGGATTTGATCCTACCCCGGCAGCCCGGCGAGCTTCTTCAGGGTCAGCGGATCGGCCTTGATGCCGGAGAGGTCCACGCCCTCCATCAGCGGGCGGTCGATCAGGGCTTCGGTGAAATTGGCCTCCTGCGGCTTGGCGAAGGACAGGCGCACCGGCCAGTCGCGCGTCGAGCCGTCGGGCAGGATCGCGGTCTGTACCCGCAAATCGGCTTCGCGGAAATCGCTGCGCCGCAGGATCGCCCCGGTCAGGTCGGCGCCTTTCAAATCGGCGCCGACGAAGCTTGCGCCGGTGGCGTCGATGCGCGACAGGTTGGACAGTGACAGCCGCGCCTTGTCGAAGATCGCCGCGCGCAGCTTGGCCTGGGTGAAGACGATGCCGGTCAGATCGCGGCCGGAGAAGTTCACGCCGGACAGATCGCGGCCGGTGAAATCGGCCCGCGTGCCCTTGGCGCCGGAACTCTCGACCCAGACCTCGTGCGAGCGGATGGCGTCGGCGATGGCGCGGGCGGCTTCCTCGGAATCGTCGACGGCGAAGGTCTCGCGCAGGTCAAGGTCGCGGTGCACCGCCTTGCCGAAGTCGACGCGGAACACGTTGGCGTCGCGCAGCACCGCGCCGTTCAGCTGGGCGCCGTCGAGCACCGCGCGGTTGAGCAGCACGCGCGACAGATCGCAATTGGTCAAATTGGCGCCGCGCAGATCGGCATCCTTCAGCGAGGAGCCGGCGAGGTTGGCGCTGCTGAGGTCGGCATTGCGCAGCACCGCGGCCGACATGTCGGTACGCTTGATGACCGCGTGGTGCAGCTTCGCCCCGGCCAGATCGGCGCGCGTCATCCGGGTGCCGTAGTCGCCGCGCATGTCGACCTGCGACGGCGCCGGGCCGATGGTGCCGGAAATGGCGACCAGCAGCGTGCCGTCGCGGAAGTCGCAGCCCATCAGCCGCGCCTCGGTGAAATCCGCTGCCGCCAGGATGGCGCCGCGGAAATCCGCCCGCCGGCAATCGGATTTGCGAAACGAGGTGCCGGACAGGTTGACGCCGAACAGGTCGGCATCGGCGAGCACGGCGCGGTCCAGGTTGCAGTTGATGAACTGGGTGCCGGTCAGCTTGGCGCGACTCAGATCCATGCCGCTGAGGTCGAGGTCGCGCAATGTGCGCAGGGTCAGGTCGGCGCGCTTCCCGCGCCGGTCGTTGTTCAGCCAATAGCGGTGCGCGAGCAGGAACTGCTTCAGTTCCTTGTCGTGGATCTCATGCATGGCGCCGGCCGTCCTGGGCCCGCAGCCCGGTTGCAACGGCATCCACCGGCTGATTCGATGGCAGAGTCCTGATCATCCCGACACCATGCGTGGCACTGAATTAAATCATGCTTAACCGCAAGCTTTGTTGGGCGGATTGATCGGCCTGAAATCCTAAGCTAGCCTTGGTCAAAGCGAAGATGGCGCGGGCCGGCCATGCCGACGATCCATTTGACCAAGCATCTGCGGCGGGTGGCGCCGGAAAGACCGGTCACGGTCGAGGGCGACACGCTCGGCGCCGCGCTGGACGCCTATTTTGCCGTGGCACCGGCGGCGCGTCCCTATGTGCTCGACGACCAGGGCCGGCTGCGCCGCCACGTCGCGGTCTTCGTCGACGGCGAATTGCTGACCGACAAGACCAATCTGGCCCTGCACGTGGGGGCGCGGAGCGAGATCTATGTGATGCAGGCGCTGTCCGGCGGCTGACGCGCAAGGAGGGGGAATGGCGGCGGAGCTCTTCATCGGCACGCGCAAGGGCCTGTTCAAGTTCGAGCGCATCGCCGGCACCTGGCAGCAGACCTATGTCGCCTTCCTCGGCGAGCCGGTCACCGCCTTCCTGGTCGACCCGCGCAGCGGCCACTGGTACGCGGCGCTCAGCCATGGCCATTTCGGCGCCAAGCTGCACCGTTCGACCAATCGCGGCGCGATCTGGGAAGAGCTGGTGATGCCGGCCTTTCCCAAGACCGGCGCGGAGGACGCGCCGAGCGTCAACCAGATCTGGGCGCTCGAGGCCGGTGGCGCCGACAGGCCGGGCACGATCTGGGCCGGCACCCTGCCCGCCGCCCTGTTCCGCAACGACGATCACGGCGTGGCGCCCTGGCAGCTGGTCGAGGGACTGTGGAACCTGCCGGAGCGCAAGCTGTGGTTCGGCGGCGGTACCGACGACCCGGCGCTGCATTCGGTCTGCGTCGACCCGCGGAACTCCGACCGCATCGTCATTGCGATCTCCTGCGGCGGCGTGTGGCGCAGCGAGGATGCCGGACGGAGCTGGGCCTGCCGCTCGAAGGGCCTGTTCGCCGAATACATGCCGCCGGAACGGCGCGAGGACCCCAACATCCAGGACGTGCATCGCCTGGTGCAATGCCGCGACCGGCCGGACCATTTCTGGTGCCAGCATCACAACGGCGTCTTTCACAGCACCAGCGATCTCGCGCACTGGGAGTATGACGGGCCGCGCTTCGGCTTCGGTGTCGCCGTGCATCCCGGCGACCCGGCCAAGGCCTGGTTCGTGCCGGCGATCAAGGACGAGCTGCGGGTGCCGAAGGACGGCCACCTGGTCGCCAGCCGTACGCAAGACGGCGGCACGAGCTTCGAGGAACTGTCGAAGGGCCTGCCGCCGGGGCCGAGCTACGACCTGGTGCTGCGCCACGCCCTCGACATCGACCAGGCCGGCGACACGCTCGCCTTTGGCTCGACCACCGGCAACCTCTTCGTGAGCGAGGACCAGGGCGACAGCTGGCGGGCGGTCACCCACCATCTGCCGCCGATCTATGTCGTGCGGTTCGCCGCACCCAGATAGAACTCGCCGAGCTCGATACCGTCGCGGCGCTGCAGTTCCACCAGCAGGTTCATCATCTTGGCCTGATCCTGGGTCGGGCTGTCCACCGTCATGATCATGTCGACGGCGTCATGCCCGCACGACAGCGGCAGGATCAGATGGGCATAGGAGCGGTAGCAGTCCTGGGTCTCGAAGACGTTGAGGTGGAGTGCCTGGCGGCGGTTCTGCAGGACGCCAAAATAATGCGTGTGGATCAGCAGGCCGTAGGACCGCGGCTGCATCTCGTTGACGTGCCGGCTATTGCCGATCGACCACGGAGGCTATCGGCAAGGCGGATGGCGTCTTCGGCAATCTCTTATCCGTCACGACCAGTCCGGACGGCGGAGCAAAATCGAAATCGCGGCCGGCGCTGGCCAGCGCCTGATCGCGCAATCCGTTGAGAACAGCGCAGATCGCTACGGCGCGATCCTTATCCTCTGTGCCGAGGCCCGTCGCGAAATCGTCGAGGTTGACATCAAGATGATGCCTGCGATACAGCCCGACCACGTCATAAGCGGAGCCGACGTGACGGCCGCGGCGATCCGTGAGCTTCGTTTCCCGGACTTCGAACGCTTCGATTTCCGGCCACGGACAACGATCTGTGGTATCGGGCGTCATCAGACCGAAATGGTCGACCGTGATTTCCATCCAATATTCGGCGCCGGGCCCAAAGTGGCGCATCTCACGGCGTACCGATCTCAAGCCGATCAATCCGCCGAAGATGCCAACCGCCAGCATGACGGCAACCAACCCGTCTCCGTTCTGCGGATCCATCGCCAGGATTGCGATGCCCCCGATCAGCAGGGCACCGCAAACGACGGTTACGAGCCACCCTGCGGTTCGCTCGCGAGGCCGGCTCGGCAGAATCCGAAACGGGGTGCGTACGGACCGCCCCGGCGACATCTGTTCCCGCTGCGTCATGGCCTTTCGCGAATCCCCTGGCAGTGCCTTAGCTTGGTATCCGCAACCTGGGGGCAGGTTCAACCCGCATACAACTTGCGCGGCGTCGGGGCTGGGCGAAATCAAAATGCCGGCTTTGCCCCGCGCCGGGACGCAAACGAACCACGCCCGCCGGACCCTGGACAAGCCTCTGAAATCGGACCACTTTCACAGAGGCAGGCGAACGAGAACAACAAGCGGCCGGGCGGAACGCCCGATCGGAGGCAGACGGGAGAAGCAGGCGTGGCGCAGGCAGCGCATCTGGCGTCGGTGACGCTGGAGGACAAATACACCGAAAGCTCAGGCCGGGTTTACCTCAACGGCATGCAGGCGCTGACCCGGCTGACGCTGATGCAGCGCCAGCGCGACCTCGCGGCGGGGTTGAATACGGCCGGCTACGTGACGGGCTATCGCGGCTCGCCCTTGGGCGGGCTCGACCAGGCG
>JAEUKU010000220.1 GCA_016794075.1 Rhodospirillaceae bacterium | reverse complement strand
CGCTCCATGTTGCGGCGGATGGTGTCCATGGCCTTGTCGAGCTGCGTCTGGCTGACGTCGATCAGCTTCACGTCCAGCTTGGCCAGCGAGCACACATGGGCGATGCCGTTGCCCATCTGGCCTGCGCCGATCACACCGATCTTTTCGATCATGGTGAAGTTGCTCTCTTGCTGTTGCTGTTCCGACCGATTCCGAACTCTGTACCCGGACCGATTCTCGCTCTTGCCGGAAGCGTCGTCCGGCGTCATTTCGACACGCTCACTGGGCCCTCGATTCTCGTTTTACTTGGAAAGCGCCTGCTCAAGCTCCGGCACCGCCTGGAACAGATCGGCGACCAGGCCGTAATCCGCGACCTGGAAAATCGGCGCATCCTCGTCCTTGTTGATGGCGACGATCACCTTGCTGTCCTTCATGCCGGCCAGGTGCTGGATGGCGCCCGAAATGCCGACCGCGATGTAGAGGTCCGGAGCCACGATCTTGCCGGTCTGGCCGACCTGGTAATCGTTGGGTACGAAGCCGGCATCGACGGCCGCGCGGCTGGCGCCGACGGCGGCGTTGAGCTTGTCGGCGACCTTCTCCAGCATGTGGAAGTTGTCGCCGGACTGCATGCCGCGGCCACCGGAGATGACGATGCGCGCCGAAGTGAGTTCGGGGCGCTCGGATTTCGACAATTCCTGGCCGACAAAGCTGGAGAGGCCGGCATCGCCCGCGGCGGAGACGCTCTCGATCGCGGCCGAGCCGCCGGTGTCGCCGGCCGCGTCGAAGGCGGTACCGCGCACGGTGATGACCTTGATCTTGTCGGCGGACTGCACCGTCGCCATGGCGTTGCCGGCATAGATGGCGCGCACGAAGGTGTCGGGGCTTTCGACGCCGCTGATCTCCGATATCTGCTGCACGTCGAGCAGCGCGGCGGCGCGCGGCAGCACGTTCTTGCCGCTGGCGGTGGCGGCGGCCAGCACATGGCTGTAGCTCGGCGCCAGGGTGACGATGAGCTTGGCCAGGTTCTCGGCCAGCGCGTTGCCATAGGCGGCATCGTCGGCCAGCAGGACCTTGGCCACGCCGGCGACCTTGGCGGCGGCATCGGCGACGGCCTTGCAATTGTGGCCGGCGACCAGCAGGTGGATGTCGCCGCCGATCTTCTGGGCGGCGGTGACGGCGTGCAGCGTCGCCGATTTCAGCGCGCTGTTGTCGTGATCGACGAGAACGAGAATGCTCATGGGAAGATTTCCAACGGATCAGGTTGCAGGAGCGCGAACGGCGGTCAGATGACCTTGGCTTCGTTGCGCAGCTTGTCCACCAGCTCGGCGACCGACTTGACCTTCACGCCGGCCTTGCGCTTCGGCGGCTCGACCACCTTCAGCGTCTTCAGGCGCGGCGCCGGATCGACGCCGAGCGCTTCCGGCGCCAGCACGTCGATCGGCTTCTTCTTCGCCTTCATGATGTTGGGGAGCGAGGCGTAACGCGGCTCGTTCAGGCGCAGATCGGTGGTCATTACCAGCGGCAGCTTCACCTGGATGGTCTCCAGGCCGCCATCGACCTCGCGGGTCACGTTCGCGCTGCCGTCACCGTTGACGACGAGCTTGGAGGCGAAGGTCGCCTGGGCCCAGCCGAGCAGAGCGGAGAGCATCTGGCCGGTCTGGTTTGCGTCGTCGTCGATCGCCTGCTTGCCGAGGATGCAGATCTGCGGCTGCTCCTTGTCGACCACCGCCTTCAGCAGCTTGGCGACGGCGAGCGGCTGCAGCTCGACATCGGTCTGCACATGGATGCCGCGGTCGGCGCCCATGGCGAGGGCCGTGCGGATGGTCTCCTGGCATTGGGTGGCGCCGAGGGAGACGGCGATGACTTCGGTCGCCTTGCCGGATTCCTTGAGGCGGACGGCTTCTTCGACCCCGATCTCGTCGAACGGGTTCATCGACATCTTGACGTTGGCGGTCTCGACGCCCGTGCCGTCCGCCTTGACGCGGACTTTCACGTTGTAGTCGACGACGCGCTTAACAGCGACCAGTACTTTCATGTCTGTGCTCGGCTCAAAAAGAAGGTTCTTGATTCCGGCCGATGGAACGGGAGCCGGTGACCGGCCACGCAGACGTCCCTTCCGCCGCGTCCCCTGACGGCATTGCATAGCTCCCACCGGACTCCGCAGCGGGCGCATTTCGCAGGCGCACAATAGGGTTACGTCATCTTGGTGTCAACGCGGCCCCCCGGCTTGCCCAAAACCGCCGGGAAGCGGCTTTTCCGCGCTATTTCCGCAGGTTAAGGGGAGGCGGCGCGTCTGCCGCAGGTGCGCAATAGGCGTAGGCGGGGCGGGCGGCGGGCCGGTCCGCCTCAGCGGTGGGCGCCCGGCGTCCACAGCACGTCCTGCCGGCCCTTGTCGTTCAGCCAGCGCGACAGCACGAAGAGATGGTCGGACAGCCGATTGATGTAGCGGATGGCAGCCGGCGTCACCTGATCCGTCGCGGCCAGTTCGGTGATCGCGCGTTCGGCGCGGCGCGCCACCGTGCGCGCCACATGCAGATGCGCCGCAGCCGCCGTGCCGCCCGGCAGCACGAAGGAATTGAGCGGCGCCAACTCGGCGTTCATGCGGTCGATCTCGCGTTCCAGCCGCTCGACCTGGCCGTCGCTCACGCGCAGGCGCTGGTCGCGGTATTCGTCCTCGGCGCTTGCCGGCGCGCAGAGATCCGCGCCGAGATCGAACAGGTCGTTCTGGATCCGCGCGAGCATCGCGTCGGCGTCCACCAGCTGCGAATCGCCGCCTCTGGTGTGCAGCCGCGCCACGCCGACGAAGGCGTTGGTCTCGTCGACCGCGCCATAGGCCGCCACGCGCAGATTGTGTTTCGGCACCCGCTTGCCGGTGCCGAGCGACGTCGTGCCCTTGTCGCCGCCCCTGGTATAGATCCGCGTCAGCTGAACCATGCGGCCGCCCGAATCAGCGCGCCAGCAGCCACAACAGGAAGCTGGCGATTGCCAGGCCCTGGAACAGCACGCGCAACCGCATCAGCTTGTTGGCGTTCTGCTTGTTGAACGCGCCGCCCTTGCCCATGCCGACGACGCCGATTCCCAGCGTCACCAGCGTGGCCGCCATGAACACGACGGTCAGGATAATGAATAAAGTCGCCATGGGCGGGACTATATCGGCTTGCCCTTGGCGCGCACAGAGGTAAGTTGGCGCGCTTCGGGGACAGGACCAGTGACGGAACAGGGCTGAAGACCATGCGGCAGGTCGCATTGCGGGACGGAACGCGCGTGTCGGCGATGGGGCTCGGCACCTGGCA
>JAEUKU010000160.1 GCA_016794075.1 Rhodospirillaceae bacterium | reverse complement strand
GCCTCCTACATGCTGGAAGGCGGCTCGAGCCGCGATTTCGCCAAGGCCAAGAGCTGGCTCTACCGCCGGCCGAAGGAATTCGCGACCCTGATCGAGCTGCTGGTCGAGGCGACCGGGCAATATCTGATCCACCAGGTCGAGGCCGGCGCCGAAGTCATCCAGCTGTTCGATTCCTGGGCCGGCACGCTCAGCCATGCCGAGATGCTGCGCTGGTCGCTGGAACCGATGAAGGCGATCATCGCCCGGGTGCGCATGGCGCATCCGAAGGTGCCCTTCATCCTGTTTCCGCGCGGGGTGGGCGCTGGCTATCTCGATTTCGCCCGCGCCGGGATCGGCAACTGCCTCAGCCTGGACCAGAGCGTGCCGCTGGAATGGGCTTGGACCCAGCTGCAGGGGCCGAAAATGGCGCTGCAGGGCAATCTCGACCCGCAATTGCTGGTGGCCGGCGGCCAGGCGATGCGGGACGGGACGGCGCGCATCCTCGAAACGCTGGGGCGCGGGCCGTTCATCTTCAACCTCGGCCACGGCATCGTGCCGGAGACGCCGCCCGAGCATGTCGGGCAGCTGGTGGAACTGGTGAAGGGATGGCAGGGGTGAGGTGGGATCTGTCCGCTTTCATGTCGTCATCCCGGCCGACCGAAGGGAGCGCCGGGATCCACTGGGCCGACGCAAGGGCTGTTGAGCCATCGCGCGTCTGTGCTCCGCCACATGGTGCGGCGGAAGCGTGGATCCCGGGGCAAGCCCGGGATGACGAAGGGTGTTGGTTGCGCCGCCTGCGCGGGGGTGATGCATGACCGCCCGCGTCGCCGTCGTGCTGTTCAACCTGGGCGGGCCGGATTCGCTCGCCGCGGTGCGGCCGTTCCTGTTCAACCTGTTCAACGACCCGGCGATCATCGGTCTGCCCGGCTTGCCGCGCTGGCTGCTGGCGCAGCTGATCTCGCGCCGGCGGGAGAAGAAGGCTCAGGGCATCTATGCGCTGATGGGCGACCGCTCGCCGATCCTGCCCAACACGGAAGCGCAGGCGGACGCCTTGACCGCGGCGCTGAAAAGCGGCGCCGGGGGGACCGAATTCCGCGCCTTCATCGCCATGCGCTACTGGCACCCGCTGACCGAGGAGACGGTGGCGGCGGTGAAGGCCTATGACCCGACGCAGGTGATCCTGCTGCCGCTCTACCCGCAATTCTCGACCACGACGACTGCCTCGTCCTATGCGCTGTGGATGCGCGTCGCCCGGGTGCAGGGTCTGACCGCGCCGCACAAGCTGGTTTGCTGCTACCCGGTCGAGCCCGGCTTCGTCGCCGCATCGGTGCAGCAGATCCGCGCCGGTCTGGACCAGGCCCAAGCCTTGGCGCCGCAGGCGAAGCCGCTGGTGATCCTCTCGGCACACGGATTGCCGAAGAAGGTGGTGGAACGCGGCGATCCCTATGTGGCGCAGGTCGAGGCGGGGGCGGCGGCAATCACCCAGGCGCTGGGGCTGGCCAAGGAGGATTGGGTGGTCTCCTACCAGAGCCGGGTCGGGCCGCTGGAATGGGTCGGGCCGGCGACCGACGCGGTGATTGAACAGGCGGCCAGGGACGGCCTTGCGCTGGTGGTCTTCCCCATCGCCTTCGTCTCCGAGCATTCCGAGACGCTGGTCGAGCTCGACATCGAATACCGCCACCTGGCCGAGCGCAACCGCGCCGCCGCCTATGTGCGGGTGCCGACGGTCTCGACCCATGCCGATTTCATCGCCGGGCTGGCCGACCTGGTGCGCGAAGCACTCGGCCGCGACGCGCCGGTGCAGCCGGGCTGCGGCCAGGGCTTCTGCGCCAAGGCTTCGCGCTGCGCCCGCAAGGTAGGCGCGCAATGACAGGCGACCTCTATTCCTGGCTGAAGGCGCTGCACGTCATCTCGATCATCGCCTGGATGGCGGGGATGCTCTATCTACCGCGGCTCTTCGTCTATCACTGCGCGGCCGCACCCGGCTCGGCGCAATCGGAGACGTTCAAGGTGATGGAGCGGCGTCTGCTGCGCGCCATCATCAACCCGGCGATGACCGCCGCCTGGATCTTCGGCCTGTGGATGGCCTGGCTCGGCGAATTGTGGACCCAGCCCTGGTTCATCGCCAAGTTCATCCTCGTCCTTGCCATGTCGGCGCTGCACGGCTTCCTTTCGCGCTGGCGCCGCGCCTTCGCCGCCGATGCCAACACCCACTCGGCGCGGTTCTACCGCGTCATGAACGAGGTGCCGACCCTGCTGATGATCGGCATCGTCATCCTGGTGATCGTGAAGCCGCTCTGAGACGGCACGCGCCGGCCATTCGTAAGCTGTTGAGATTCCTGGTTTTGCTGCGATAGAAGGGTGCAGCAAGAAAGAGGCGGCCGGCCGGTGGGGGATCGGCCAGCCGCAGGGAGATCAAACTATTGAAATCATTCATTTTGCTGCAGCTTTTGCTGCAGCAAATCACTCCGCCGCCTTGCCGGGGGTGCTGGGCGCACTGAGCGGCGAGGCGGTGGCGGCGGCCAGGGTCGCGCTCAAGGCCGCCCGGGCGGTCGCCCCCTCCTCCAGCCAGCGCGCGGCCAGCACCGGTTTGGCGAGCAGGCCGCGGGTGGCGATGTCGGGAATCCGGTCGCGCTGGTAGACGGCGTAAAAGGCGTTCCACACCCGCGCCAGGCGGATGACGTGGAGGTCGTCGGCGATCGAGGTGAACATGCAGTTGAACATGGCCTCGGTCTCGGCTTCGCTCAGGTTGGCGAGGTCGCCGCGGAATTCCTCCGGCTCGATCAGGATCTGCAGGATGGCGCGGCGGAACTGGTGGTTGTCGCCGATGCGGGCCAGATCGAAGATGGTGCGCACGTTCATCCGCCGCAACTCGGCCACCTTCTTCGGACCGACCGCGGTGATCAGCTGGGCCTGGGCGATCCAGTCGATGATCTCCAAAATGTTGTACGGCGTCTCGACGTAGAGCAGCACCGGATTGGCGGTCGCCAGGTTCTGCACGTCCTCGTATTCCAGCTCCTCGAGCCGGAACTGCACGAAATGCGACATGCCGTCGATCATGTCGAGCGGCAGCGCGTGGCGCAGCCCGGCGGCATCGGGATGCGGCCGCTTCACGGTGAATTCCTGGCCCCGCTTCATGATGTAGTCCATCCCGGCCGCCGGATAGAAGCCGAGCAGGAACGAGGCGAGCACGGCGAGATAGGTGGCGATGCCGGTCTCGCCGCCGGTCTCGGCCGGCAGCATGGCGTTGGAGAAGACCGTGTGCCGCACGGTCAGCGCGATGGCCAGCGCCAGCAGGACGCGCATGCCGCAGAGCAGGAACGAATACGGCGTCAGATCGAAATTGTTCACCCGCCGGATCAGGTAGAGCACGCACCAGAGATAGGCGCCAGCGAAGGCGAAGGCGAGCATGACCGCGCTGTTCTGGGCATAGGCGAGGTCGATGGCGAGCGGCGAGCTGGCCGGGCGCAGGCCGAGCAGCAGGATCTGGGCGGAGAGCGGCAGGCAGGCCTGGATCGAGGCGCCGCAGCCCGGCCCCACCGTCAGCCAGCCGCGGATGAACAGGCGGTCAACGAAAAAGGCGACGATGACGGCGAAGACCACGACGCTGAAGCCGTAGAGCAGGAAGGGCAGCAGCGGTTTGCCGAGCCGCGCCAGGCGGCTGGAGAGCCGCCGCGCGGCGCCGGCATCGGCCGGCAACTTCTGGCGCGGCGCGTCGAGATACTTGCAGCGCACGGAATCGAAAGTCGGGTCGAGCAGCGCCTCCTGCGGGTCGAGCTGGTCGTCGCCGTTGGGCTTGAGGAAGCTCTCCTCCAGGCGCAGGAAGCTCTCGGCGCGGATCTGCTTCACCGCGCGCTTGCCGATGATGATGAGCAGGGGCACCGCCATGGAGACCACCATGGTGGCGATGGCGCTCCACAGCGAGCCATAGCCGAGCAGCGCCGCCTGGGCCTGGGCGAGCAGGCTGTCGAATTGCGCCGGCATGCGGACCCTCCCCCGGATGTCGGAATGGAAGCCGAAGGCGGGGCGCGCGGCCGCCGCCGGATGCTGGGCATGTGCTGTGGATAAGTCGGCTATGACTAGCACCCGCACCCGGCGCCGGCCAGCAACAAAACCGCCCGCGGGGAACGTCTTGCGCTTTTCACCAACCTCACAACTGCTTGATCGGGGTGGGAAATCCGGGCTGGCGCTGGCGCCGCAGCCGATCTTTCAATTGACAGGCCGCCGGGGATGACTTAACTAATCAGCACGGTCCGCATAAGACCGCCTGCCAGAGACACCCGCCTGGGTGACCCGACCTCGCAAATCTCTCAGATCCGTTTGCCGACCGTTTCCCGCGCGAGGTCCGTTGCAAGGTCGATCCGGGCGTTGTTCGGCGATCTCGTCGCGCGGACCAGATCCGGGAGCAGTTCCACCCGGGAACACTTCCCCCGCGGCGCCTGTTTCCATCACTTCCCCCGATCCATAGAGACGCATCCCACATCCCCATGAATCTCCAAGACCTGAAGCGCAAGACCCCGGCCGAGCTGCTCGAATTCGCCGAGAGCCTGCAGATCGAGAACGCCTCCACGCTGCGCCGGCAGGACATGATGTTCGCCATCCTGAAGCAGCTGGCGGAGAGCGACACCGCCATCCACGGCGACGGCGTCCTCGAAGTTCTCCCCGACGGCTTCGGCTTCCTACGTTCGCCGGAAGCCAATTACCTGCCCGGCCCCGACGACATCTATGTAAGCCCGAGCCAGGTGCGGCGCTTCGGCCTCAGGACCGGCGACACGGTCGAGGGCCAGATCCGCGCGCCCAAGGATGGCGAGCGTTATTTCGCGCTCCTGAAGGTGAACAAGATCAATTTCGACGAGCCGGAGAAGATCCGCCACCGGATCAACTTCGACAACTTGACCCCGCTCTATCCCGACGAGCGGCTGAAGCTCGAGAACGAGGACCCGACGCGCAAGGACATCACCAGCCGCGTCATCGACCTGATCGCGCCGCAGGGCAAGGGCCAGCGCTCGCTGATCGTCGCCCCGCCGCGCACCGGCAAGACCGTGATGCTGCAGAACCTGGCGCATTCGATCGCCGCCAACCATCCGGAATGCTACCTGATCGTGCTGCTGATCGACGAGCGGCCGGAGGAAGTCACCGACATGTCGCGCTCGGTCAAAGGCGAGGTCATCTCCTCCACCTTCGACGAGCCGGCCTCGCGCCACGTCCAGGTGACCGAGATGGTACTGGAAAAAGCCAAGCGCCTGGTCGAGCACAAGCGCGACGTGGTGATCCTCTTGGATTCCATCACCCGCCTCGCCCGCGCCTACAACACGGTCGTGCCCTCCTCGGGCAAGGTGCTGACCGGCGGCGTCGACGCCAACGCGCTGCAGCGGCCGAAGCGCTTCTTCGGCGCCGCGCGCAACATCGAGGAAGGCGGCTCGCTCACCATCGTCGCCACCGCGCTGATCGATACCGGCAGCCGCATGGACGAAGTGATCTTCGAAGAGTTC
>JAEUKU010000132.1 GCA_016794075.1 Rhodospirillaceae bacterium | reverse complement strand
CCCCTTCATCTCCTCGCTCTCCGACGACGTGATGAACGCGGTGCCGCAATCCCTGCGTGACGGCTCCTATGCGCTCGGCGCCACCAAATCCGAGACCATCCGCCAGGTGGTGTTCCCAGCCGCCTTGCCCGGCATCGTCGGTGCCGTGCTGCTCGCGGTCAGCCGCGCCATCGGCGAGACAATGATCGTGGTCATGGCCGCCGGGCTTGCCGCCAATCTGACCGCCAATCCGCTGGAAGCGGTGACCACGGTGACGGCGCAGATCGTCACCCTGCTGGTGGGCGACCAGGAATTCGACAGTCCGAAGACCTTGGCCGCCTTCGCGCTCGGCCTGCTGCTCTTCGTCGTCACGCTCTGCCTCAACGTCATCGCCCTGCGGGTGGTGCGCAAGTATCGAGAGAAATATGACTGACGCCGTCTTCACCGGGCCCGCCACCGCGAACGGTGTCGCCAAGCTGCGCCGGCCCGACCTGTCGGAAGGCCGCATCCGCCGCCGCTACGCCGCCGAGCGCCGCTTCCGCCTCTACGGCATCCTGGCGATCGGCTTCGCCGTGTTCATGCTGGGCTTCCTTGCGATCACTGTGATCCTGCAGGGCTCCAGCGCCTTCTGGCAGACGCGCATCGCCCTCGACGTCGCCATCGACGCGGCGACGGTCGACCCGGCCGGCGACCGCTCGGAAGACTCCCTGCGCAGCGGCGACTACCAGGCGGTGGTGCGCGACGCCCTGCGCGGCCTGTTCCCCGAGGTGACCGGGCGGGCCGACCGCCGGGCGCTCGGCGACTTCCTCAGCAACGCGGCCGGAATGGTGGTGATGGAGCGCGTGCTGGCCGACCCGTCGATCATCGGCACCACGCAGCGTTTCGAGGTGCTGGCCTCGACCGATCTGGACATGCTGGCCAAGGGCAAGATCCGGCGCGACGTGCCGGAAGCCGACCGCCCGGTGAAGGACCAGCAGATCGCCTGGTTCGACCGATTGGAGGCCGAGGGCCGCATCACAAGCACCTTCAACACCGCCTTCTTCACCACCGGCGATTCGCGTGAGCCGGAGCAGGCGGGCCTGGGCGGCGCCATGATGGGCACGTTCCTCACCATCGTCACCGCGATCCTGCTGTCGCTGCCGATCTCGGTCGCCGCGGCGATCTACCTCGAGGAGTTCGCGCCGAAGAACAAGATCACCGACATCATCGAGGTCAACATCAACAACCTCGCCGCGGTGCCCTCGATCGTCTTCGGCCTGCTGGGCCTCGCCGTGCTGCTCGGCTTCTTCGGCCTGCCGCGCGGCGCGCCGATGGTCGGCGGCATGGTGCTGTCGCTGATGACGCTCCCCACCATCATCATCGCCACCCGCGCGGCGTTGAAAGCCGTGCCGCCGTCGATCCGCGAGGCGGCCTATGGCGTCGGCGCCTCGAAGCAGCAGGTGGTGCTGCACCACGTCCTGCCGCTGGCGATGCCGGGCATCATGACCGGCGCCATCATCGGCACGGCGCGCGCCATGGGCGAATCGGCGGCGGTCCTCATGATCGGCATGGTCGCCTTCATCGTCGACGTGCCGGGCTCGATCACCGATTCTTCGACCGTGCTGCCGGTGCAGATCTATCTGTGGGCCGACGCGCCGGAGCGCGGCTTCGTCGAGCGCACTTCGGCCGGCATCATGGTGATGCTGGTGTTCCTGGTGCTGATGAACGCCGCCGCGGTGATCATCCGCCGCAGGTTCGAGCGGCGCTGGTAGGGAATCGGGCCGAGGCAATGGAAAGGGCAGGCAAGAGCATGGATATGGGAACCCTCCCGGCGGGCGCGGCGATGAGCCCGGCCGTGGCATCGCGCGCCATCGAGGGCGCCAAGATGACCAGCCGCAAGGTCTGCGTCCATTACGGCCAGAAGCAGGCCCTGTTCGACGTCGACCTCGACATCCCGTCGCGCCAGGTGACGGCGCTGATCGGCCCGTCGGGCTGCGGCAAGTCGACGTACCTCCGCTGCCTCAACCGGATGAACGACGTGATCGACGGCTGCCGCGTCACCGGCGACATCCGGCTCGACGGCGAAAATATCTACGACCCGAAGCTGGACGTGGTCATGCTGCGCGCGCGGATCGGCATGGTGTTCCAGAAGCCAAATCCGTTCCCCAAGTCGATCTACGACAACATCGCCTACGGCCCGCGCATCCACGGCATGGCGGCCGGCAAGACCGAGATGGACGAGATCGTGCAGCTGAGCCTGGAGCGCGCCGGCCTGTGGAACGAGGTGAAGGACCGCCTGGCCCAGCCCGGCACCGGTCTCTCCGGCGGCCAGCAGCAGCGCCTGTGCATCGCGCGCGCCATCGCCGTCTCGCCGGAAGTGATCCTGATGGACGAGCCGTGCTCGGCCCTCGACCCGATCGCCACCGCGAAGATCGAGGAGCTGATGGACGAGCTCAGGGAGAACTACACCATCATCATCGTCACCCACTCGATGCAGCAGGCCGCGCGCGTCAGCCAGAAGACGGCGTTCTTCCATCTCGGCTACCTGGTCGAATGGGGCGACACCGAGCAGATCTTCACCAGCCCGCGCGACGAGCGCACCCAGGGCTACATCACCGGCCGCTTCGGCTGACGGCGAACGAGGGCGCAATGCTGAACAAACAGGCCGACCATATCGTCAAGAGCTTCGACGAGGAGCTGAAGCAGCTCAACAACATCATCGCCGAGATGGGTGGGCTGGCCGAGGCGCAGCTCGACCGGGCGGTGGAATCGCTGGTGCGCCGCAACAGCGACCTCGCCGCCCAGGTGGTCAACGACGACAAGCGCATCGACAATCTGGAGACCGAGATCGGCTCGCTTACCGTGCGCCTGCTGGCTTTGCGCCAGCCGATGGCCCAGGATCTGCGCGAGGTGGTGGCGGCGATCAAGATCGCCAGCGACATCGAGCGCATCGGCGACTACGCCAAGAACATCGCCAAGCGTGCGATCGTGCTCTCCGGCTTCGCGCCGATGAAGCCGGTGGCCACGATCCCGCGCATGAGCCGCCTGGCGCTCACCATCATCAAGGACGTTCTCGACGCCTATATCGCCAAGGATGCCGAGGCCGCGCGCGCCGCCTGGCGCCGCGACGAGGAAGTCGACGAGATGTACAACAGCGTCTTCCGCGAGATGCTGACCTACATGATGGAGGATCCGCGCAACATCGGGCCCTGCACGCATTTGCTGTTCATCGCCAAGAATATCGAGCGCATCGGCGACCACGCCACCAACGTGGCCGAGATCGTCTATTACCTGGTCCACGGCCGCAGCCTGGACGAAGCAAGACCGAAAGGCGACACGACCAATGTTCCCATCGATGGCTGACCGGACACGGACCAACGCGCTGCCCGCGCGCGATGCGCAGGGCCAGCCGCTGGTCCTGGTGGTGGAAGACGAAGCGGCGCTGGTGACCTTGCTGCGCTACAATCTGGAGCGCGAGGGCTTCCGGGTGATCGACGCCGCCAACGGCGAGGAGGCGCTGCTGATCGTGAAGGAGCAGCGGCCGGACCTGATCCTGCTCGACTGGATGCTGCCGGCGCTCTCCGGCATCGAGGTCTGCCGGCAAATCCGCCGCTCGCCGGAGCATCGCCGCACACCGATCATCATGCTGACCGCGCGCGGCGAGGAGACCGACAAGCTGCGCGGCCTCGAGGTCGGCGCCGACGACTACGTGACCAAGCCGTTCTCGCCCAGCGAGCTCATCGCCCGCTGCCGCGCCGTGCTGCGCCGCGCCCAGCCGCAGACCGAGACCGAAGTGCTGACCTACCAGGACCTCTCCATGGACCTCGCCACGCACCGGGTGCGCCGCGGCCAGGCCGACGTGCATCTCGGCCCGACCGAGTTCCGCCTGCTGCGCTTCCTGCTGGAGAACCAGGGTCGCGTCTTCAGCCGCGAGCAATTGCTGGATCACGTCTGGGGCCGCGACATCTATGTCGAGCCGCGCACCGTCGACGTGCACATCCGCCGCCTGCGCAAGGCCATCAACATCGAAGGCGCCGCCGACCTGGTCCGCACCGTCCGCTCGGCGGGCTACGCGCTGGATGTGAATATCTGAGGACAGATTCTCCGCGCGGCTCCTTCCCCCTTGAGGGGGGAAGGGTGGGATGGGGTGACGTGCAGCGCTCGAATTTCTGGTGCAATGCAAGCTGCTGCACCGAGGTCACCCCACCTGGCTCCGCCCCCGGGTCGATAGAGCCCGGGGGTCACGCCGCTCTGCTCAAGCCTCCGCATTTTCCCGCCTCAAGGGGGAGGAATGGGGCTACTCCTCTTTCTTGCGGTCCGAATGCCCCAGATCGCGCTCCGGCGCGATGACGTCGCGCAGGCGTTGCTTCAGCTCTTTGAGCTCCGGGAAGCGGCCCTCGGCCTTGCGCGACCAGATGGTGACGCCATCGACGCTGACCTCGAACACGCCGCCGGTGCCGGGGATCAGCGCCACCTCGGCCAGTTCGCCGTCGAAGGTGGTGAGCAGCTCCTGCGCCGTCCAGCCCGCGCGCAGCAGCCAGCGGCATTGGGTGCAGAATTCGATCTCGACGCGGGGCGATCTCGCGCTCATTCAGGCTCTCTGCGCCACGGCGCCGCCCGGATAGAGCTTCATGATCCAGAACAGCAGCAGCAGGCCGGGAATCGCCAGGAACATGGTGGCGGTCCAGAACGTGGCCCAGTCGGTATGGTCGGCGAGCCAGCCGCTCCCCGAGGACAGCCAGGTCCGGCCCTGGGCCATGAAGGACGTCAGCAGCGCATATTGGGTGGCGGTGAAGGCGACGTTGCACAGGCTGGAGAGATAGGCAACGAGCGCCGCGCCGGCCGCCCCGCCGGCCAGATTGTCGGCGGTGATCGCCACCGCCAACGCCGTCAGATCATGCCCGACGATCGCGACATAGGCGAAGGCGAGATTGGTCACCGCCTGCAAGACGCCGCCCACCAGCAGGGCGCGGAAGATGCCCCAGCGCGCCACCACGATGCCGCCGATCAGCGCGCCGACCACCGTCATCCACACGCCCCAGACCTTGCTCACTGCGGCGATCTCGGTGCCGGTGAAGCCCATCTCGTTGTAGAACGGGTTCGCCATGGTACCGCCCAGGGCGTCGCCGAATTTGTAGAACAGCACGAAGGCGAGGATGACGATCCAGCCCTTGCGGGCCATGAACTCGCCGAAGGGGTCGATCACCGCCTCCTTCACCCACAGCGCGTAATCCCGCCGCGCGCGCGGTGGCGGCGCCTTGGGCTCGGGCGCCAGCAGCGTGACGACCATCGAGGCCAGCATCGCCGCGCTGAGCACTCCGAACACCACGGTCCAGGAATAGAAGTCCGACAAGGCGAGCGCTCCCGCGCCGGCGAGCAGCAGGCCGAAGCGATAGCCGGTTTGCGTCGCGCCGGCCCCCTGGCCCTGCTCCGCCTCGGGCAGGATCTCGATGCGGTAGGCGTCGATGACGATGTCCTGGCTGGCCGACAGGAAGGCGATGATGATTGCGGCCAGCGCGGTCAGCCAGGGATCGATGGCGGGATCGATGGTGCCCATCCAGAAGATGGCGATGGCGAGGAGCCCCTGCGTCAGCAGGAGCCACGAGCGCCGGCGGCCGAACAGGCGCGTCAGCACCGGCAGCGGCACCTGGTCCATGATCGGCGACCACAGGAACTTGAAGGTGTAGGGCGTGCCGACCAGGGCGAAGAGACCGATGGTGGTCTTGTCGACGCCGACCTTCGACAGCCAGTAGGACAGGGTGGAGAGAGTGAGCAGCAACGGCAGCCCCGAGGCGAAGCCCATGGCCAGGATGACGAGCATGCGGGGCGTCAGGTAGCCGGCGATGGCCGCCGTCCAATCCTTCCGTCTGGTTACCGTTGAGTCAGCCATATCTGCTCCGGGATAGCGGCGTGAGCGCTCCCGACTCGGGCCGCGGCGCTGCCCAATCGTTACGCACTTGCCCAAAGCGCGTCCAGGGGCGGGGCCGGGTGCGCGCCGAAAACCCTGCCATATCAACGCGGGCGCGGTTGGCACGGCGTTTGAGTGGGAAAGGCCTGTGCGGGATGCCATCTCGGCGACAACCCAGAACGACTTGCGGGCGCATGGGCAGCCATGCGCCCGCTTTTCTTATGTTGCGCGCAGGGCCGCGAGCGCCGCGATATGCTCCGCGCCGATGCCGCAGCATCCGCCGATGATGTCGGCGCCTTGCTTGCGCCAGTCCAGCGCGAAGCTGGCATAGGCCTCCGGCGTCAGATCGGCGCGGATGTCGGACAGGCCCTCGTTCGCCGTCTCGTCCTTCTGCGGCACGAAGGCATTGGCATAGACGCCGATCAACGTGCGGGCGGCCGCGCCGTCCTTCCGCGTCAGGCGCACCGCCTGGGCGGCGTCGACTGCGCCGGCCATGATCTCCGGCTGGCTGCAATTGAACAGCACGGCATCGATGCCGAGATCCAGCACCGCGCCGACCGCCGCCGCCACGCATTCGCCGGAGCGCAGCCTGGGCCGCGACAGATCGTCGTTCTCGTCGTCGAGGGTGAAGGAGGCCCAGAACGGCCGGGTATCGCCGGGCAGCATCTCCTTGACCGCCCGGTGCGCGAAGCGCACCTCCGCGAGCGAGCTCTGCGTCTCCGCGAGCCACAGATCGACATGCGGCGACAGCCCTTCGATCAGCGGGCGGATGATCTCCGGCGCGCGGGCTTCGTCGAACAAATCGGGGCGGTAGGAGCCGAAGAGCGGCGGCAGCGATCCGGCGACGCGGACCCGGCGCGGGCCTTCAGGCGCCGCCGCGCGCGCCAGGCGGCCGGCGAGATCGGCCAGGGTACGGCCCTCGGCCTTGAACTTCTCCGCGCCGATATGAAAGGGCACCAGGGCATAGGAGTTGGTGGTGATCACCTCCGCCCCGGCGGCGACGAAGCGGCGATGCGCCTCGGTCACCGTCTCCGGCGCCAGCATCAGCGCCAGGGCCGACCATTCCGGCTGCCGGAACGGCGCCCCCAGCCGCATCAACTCCCGACTCATGCCGCCGTCGAGGATTGTTGGAGCGGTGCTTATCGCGGGCCTCGGTGCCATGAGGGATCAGTATTCAGGGATCAGGTATCAGAATTCGGCGAATCCGACATCTGATTCCTGATTCCTGATACCTGGTTTACACCGTCTCCGCTTCCGCTTCCGCCTTCTTCTCCGCGCGCTTGCGCAGGTTCGGGTCGAGGATCGCCTTGCGCAGGCGGATCGACTTGGGCGTCACCTCGACGCGCTCGTCCTCCTCGATATAGGCCATGGCGTATTCCAGCGTGATCGGGCGCGGCGGGGTCAGGCGGATGGCCTCGTCCTTCGAGGTGGTGCGGATGTTGGTCAGCTGCTTCGACTTCAGCGGGTTCACCTCGAGGTCCTGGGCGCGGCTGTTCTCGCCTATGATCATGCCCTCATAGACCGCTTCGCCCGGATTGACGAAGAGCTCGCCGCGCTCCTCCAGGAACCACAACGCATAGGCGACCGCCTCGCCCTGCTCGGTGGAGATGAGCACGCCGTTGCGGCGGCCTTCGATGCCGCCGCGATAAGCGCCGTAGCCGTGGAACAGGCGGCTCATGATGCCGGTGCCGCGCGTGTCGGTCAGGAACTCGCCGTGATAGCCGATGAGCCCGCGCGCCGGCACGTGGAACACGAGGCGCGTCTTGCCGCCGCCGGACGGGCGCATCTCGGTCATCTCGCCGCGCCGCCGGCCGAGCTTGTCGATGACGATGCCGGTGAACTCCTCGTCGACATCGATCACCGCCTCTTCGATCGGCTCCAGGCGCTGGCCGTTCGCGTCCTGGCGATAGAGCACGCGCGGCCGGCTGATCGACAGTTCGAAGCCTTCGCGGCGCATGGTCTCCACCAGCACGCCCAGCTGC
>JAEUKU010000121.1 GCA_016794075.1 Rhodospirillaceae bacterium | reverse complement strand
ACCACGGGAATGCGGCGACCGACGATCGGCAGGATCACATGCTTGCCGATCAGGTCCTTGTAGCGTTCGTCCTCCGGATGCACGGCGACGGCGGTGTCGCCCAGCATCGTTTCGGGTCGCGTGGTGGCGACGGTCAGGAAGCGGTCCTTCTGGCCTTCGACCGGATAGCGCAGGTGCCAGAGATGGCCCTTGCTCTCCTTCTGCTGCACCTCAAGGTCGGAGATCGCGGTGTGCAGCTTCGGATCCCAGTTCACCAGGCGCTTGTCGCGATAGATGAGACCCTGGCGGTAGAGGTCGACGAAGACCTTGCGCACCGCCTGGCTCAGCCCCTCGTCCATGGTGAAGCGCTCGCGCGGCCAGTCCGCCGAGGCGCCGAGGCGGCGCAGCTGGTGCGTGATGGCGCCACCAGATTCCGCCTTCCACTCCCAGACCTTCTCCAGGAATTTCTCGCGGCCGAGGTCGGTGCGCTTGATGCCCTGCTGCGCCAGCTGGCGCTCCACCACCATCTGCGTGGCGATGCCGGCATGGTCGGTGCCGGGCTGCCACAGCGCGTCGCGGCCCTTCATGCGCTCGTAGCGGATCAGCACGTCCTGCAGCGTGAAGGTCAGCGCGTGGCCCATGTGCAGGCTGCCGGTCACGTTCGGCGGCGGCATCATGATGGTGTAGGGAGTCTGGTTGGACTCGGGATGCGCGGCGAATTCGCCGGCGCTTTCCCACGCGGCGTAGTGCTTCTTCTCGACCTCGTCGGGTCGGAAAGTCTTTTCCAGCATCGCTGGTTTTCCTCGAAAAAAGCGCGAAATTCGGGGGTGTTATAGCGGCGGCGGAAGGCGCGTCAACCGCGCCCCGGGCAGCACCGCCGGGAGCCTTCCGGACGCGTCAGCTCAATTCAGCGCGGCGTGCCAGGCGTTCGACCTCGCGCCGGACCAGGCGTTCGACGATGCCCTGCAGGTTCGCATCCAGCCAGTCGCGCAGCATCGGCTCGACGGCTTGGCGTACCAGGGTTTCGACCAGCAGGCCCTGTCCGGGCGAATGCACTTCAACCACGGTTTGCGTCCTCCGTGCCACGAGCTGCGCCATCGCCGCCGCGGATGCGGCCGCCACATCGGGCGAAACCAGCGGGTCACCGCCCAGGTCCGGGCCGGCCTGCGCGGCCGGCTCCGCCCGGGGCGGGGGTGTCGGTTCTGGTGCTGGCTGGGCCAATTCGATTTCCTCTTCCATGGGCGGGACCGGCTCTTCCACCGGCGCCGCTTGCGCGACCACTTGTTCTTCCTCCACCGGCTCCTCGACGATTTCCGTCAGGACCAGGTCTTCCTCCTCGGGCGCCGCCACAATCTCCGGCTCCGGCTCTGGCTCTGGCTCCCGTTGCGGCGGTGTGGCGGGCGCCGGCGCCGGGGTAGCCGCCGCGGACGGCGGCGGAGCTGCTGGAGCGGGGGGCGCCACGGGCGCCGCCGGCTCGGCCTTTTTCTCGGCTGCCTCCTCGGCGCTGCCTTCCTCAGAAATGATCCGCCGGATCGAGGCGAGAATCTCCTCCATCGACGGTTCTTGGGTGGCTTTCGCGTCGTTCATGACCTCGTCCCCGGAGGCGCCGTTACCGGCGTACAACAGCATTCCACGCGACGCGCTGCTTGATCTTTTGCGTCATCGCGCGCAAGCCGAGCAATCCTAGCCACTTCCCGGGGGTTTCTCAAGAAACGGGTTATCTGGCCTGGAAACGCGCCGGAAGGGCGCTTTTCAGGGCTCCGGCGGCTATTCCACGCTGGGCCCGGTCCCCCAGAACTTGTTGCGCACCCGCTCATAATGCTGGCGGGGATCGTAGTATTCGACATCGAGCGCCAGGTTGGCTGCGGTCAAGGCGCCACCGGCGGCCAGGAGCCGGTATTGCGCCACCACCCGGTCGGTCTGCGCCGACACCAGGCTCACCCGGGCGTTGAGCGCCTCCTGCTCGGCATCGAGCACGTCCAGGATGGTCCGGGCGCCCACTTCCTGCTCCTGCCGGACGCCCTCCAGGGCCAGTTCAGCGGCCTTGACCTGCTCCTCGAAGGATTGCGACTGGGCGAAAGCCGTCTGCAATCCCTGCCAGGCAGTGATCGCCTCCTGCTCGGCCGCGCGCAACGCCTCGTCGGTCAGGCGGCGGCTCTGCATGTAGCGCTGCTTGGACTGGCGCACCCGCGAATCCGGCGCGCCTGCCTGATAGAGCGGAACGGTGACCTGGCCGCTTATGATGCCCACATCGGCTTCGCTCTCACGCGTGGCGAACTCCTGGCGGCGCTCATAGCTGCCTTCGAGCGCCACCGAGGGCAGCATGTCGCTGAACTGCACCTCGATATTGTCCTTCGCGGCGCGCTCGTCAAATTGCGTGGCCTGCACGTTGGGTGCGGCCTGGGACAGCGCCACTGCCTCGTCGCGGCTCGCCGGCAGAGGCGGCGTGACGGCGGGCATGGCAACACCGACGGGATCCTCGCCGATCACCTGGCGGTAGATCGCGCGCGAAGACGTCAGCTGACCTTCCGCCTGGATCCGTGCCGCGATGGCACCCTGCAGACGCGACTGCGCCTGCGCCACGTCGGTGCGGGTGAGTTCGCCCACCTCGAAGCGCGCCTCGGTCGCCTGCAGCTGCGCCTCCAGCACCTTCTCGTTGTTGCGGTTGAGCTCGAGGACCGCGGTGTCGCGCACCACAGCCATATACGCGGTCACTGCATCGAGCAGCACCACCTGTTCGGTGCTGATCAGGCGCGCGCGACCGGCCTCGACGCGGTTCTCCGCCTCGGACGTGCCGTAGACGGTGCCGAAGCCGTCAAAGATCGGCTGTCGAACCGTCACCCCGACGCTTCTGGGATCGGTCTCCTCGGACAGCGCCAGCGGCTTTCGCTGCGCATTCCACTGATGGCCGGCCTGCGCCTCGCCAAGGAAAGTGGGCCGCCATTCAGACAACACCTGTGGCACGTTCTCGTCGGTCGCGCGCAGCTCGGCGCGCGCGGCTTCCAGCGTCGGGTTGCTGGCATAGGCCGTGGCGAGCGCTTCGTAGAGCGTCGCCGCCTCGACCGGCAGCGCGGCAAGCCCGGCGCACAGCGCGACCGGCAGGCCAAGCCATCGCAGGGCCCGGCGCGAAGGCCGTGATTGTGTGCGTGGAGAGGCCACTAAAGGACGAACCGACCGGGGGTCTTGAACCCCGGAAGTAGAGTCACATTGGCGTCGAACAGCACCCGCCGCGACACGGTACCGCCGGACTTCAGCCAAAGCATGGCGCGGCCGACCCCCTGTTCGATCATGACGCCAACCATCCGCCCGTTCTCGCCCAACTGGTCCACCAGGGCCTGCGGCAGCGCTTCGACCGCGCCGTCGAGGTAGATCACGTCATAGGGCGCATGCTTGCCGCAGCCGGCGGCCAGCGGCCCCTCGACGATCGCGACGTTGTCGATGCCGAGCTCGGAGAAGGCGGCGCCGGCCCGCTGCGCCAGCAACGCATCGCTTTCCAGCGCCACCACCGTGTTGGCCAGCCGCGACAACAGCGCCGCCGCATAGCCGCTGGCCGCGCCGACCACCAGCGCCATGTCGGTGGGCTTGACCTCGGCGGTCTGGATCAGGCGCGCGGCCACCATCGGCTCCATCAGGAAGCGGCCGGGAGCGAGTTCGACGTCGTCGTCGAGATACGAGCGCGCGCGCAACGCCTCGGGCACGAAAAGCTCGCGCGGCAAGGCGCGAATGGTTTCGATCAGGCGCTCATCCGTCACCTTGTTGGTGCGGATCTGGCTGTCCACCATGTGCTGGCGCGCGACGGCGTAGTTCATGCTCATCCTCTTTCCCGACCCTGCCGGGACGGCTGCTCCAGCCGGCCGGAGGTCCCGCTGCCGAACCGGTCGGCGACTGTTCCGGCCCACCGCGGGGCGGTCCGGTTCTGCGGGCGTTTATACCGGCCGCGCCGCATAAACTCAACGCGCCGGCGACCTGCGTACCGGGGCAAACTCGCCCCCGCTTGACCGCTGCGGCGTCTCCGCCCTATACGTGCGCTCGCCCAGGCAGGGCGGCCGCGCGCGGCCGGACGTGCCGGCCCGGTGGCAGAGTGGCCATGCAGAGGACTGCAAATCCTCGTACGTCGGTTCGATTCCGGCCCGGGCCTCCATTCCCAACCCGGCGCCGAATCACCCTCACCTCAAACGCGCAAGCGCCGGAAACCATACGCACGAAATACTACGGTTCGTGCGTCGGCACGCGCTTTGCCCGCGACCTGCACCCGAAATGCAAAGAGCCCCGGCCGGCGGCCGGGGCTCCTCGACTTGACGATTAGGCGCGGAGCTAGTTGCTGCCGCCCTCGCCCGGCGCCACGGTGTCGAACTCCGCCTCGCCAGGGGTCGCTTCCTTCGGGAAGGCGACGCCCATCGACTGCACCAGCTCGCCCTGCGAGGCGAGGATGCGGTAGTTGGCGAACAGCTCTTCGTACTGCGCGGTGATCAGGTCGTTCTTGGACAGGAACAGCTCGTTGGTCGCGTCCAGGAGGTCGAGCAGGCTGCGCTGGCCGATGTCGAACTGCTGCGCGTAGACGTCGCGCGTGTTCTGGTTCGCTTCGACCTGGTCCTGCAGCGTGACGACGCGGTTCTTCTGCGTGTCGCGGGCGCTCCAGGACAGGCGCACATCCTCGGCCACCTCGCGCTCGCGGCTGCGCAGCCGCTCCTGCGCCTCGGCCTTGCGCCACTTGAACTCACGCACGCGGGCCAGGTCGGCACCGCCGCGATAGAGGTTGTAGCGCGCCACCAGCAGGAAGGTGGCGTTGTAGGTGGTGTCCTCGCGGCCGTTGTTGTGGCGATTGTTGTTGCCAATCACTTCCAGGTCGAGGCGCGGATAGAGCGGCGCCGCTTCCTTGTCGATCTCGGCATTGGCGACGGCGATGTCGGCCTGCGCCAGCAGCACCTTCGGGTTGGTTTGCAAGCCGCGGGCGACCGATTCCTCTTCCGTCGCGGCAATCATCGATCCGTCGAGGGTGACGGCTTCGAGGTCCTGCGGCTCCACGCCGACGACGCGCTGGAACACGGCGCGCGCGTCGCGCAGGTCGCCCTGGATCTCCTCCAGCGCGGTGCGCGCGGTGGCGAGGCGGGCTTCCGCCTGGCGGACGTCGGCGACGTTGCCGCCGCCGAGTTCGGCGCGGCGCTGCACCAGGCTCAGCGTCTCTTCATGCGCGGAGACGTTCTGCTCGGCATTCGCCACGCGCTCGGTATGGCGCAGCACGTCGAGATAGGACTGCGTCGCGTCGAGCGCGGAAACCTGGCCCTGATCCTGGATGCGATGACCGGCCGACACGATGCGGTTCTTCTGCCGCTCGACTTCGCTGTCGGTCTCGAAGCCGTCGAAGATGCGCTGCTGCAGGGTCACCTGCGCGTCGCGGCGGCCATAGAGCCAGCGGCCGTGGTCGTGAACGCCCTGATTGGTGCGGTCGTTGCCGGTGTCGGTGGTCTCGTTCTCGGAGAATTCGATGCCGGCGTCGAGCCGGACGTCGATCTGCGGATAGTAGAGCGCGCGCGCCTGGCGCAGCTCGAAGTCGATGGCCCGGCGATCCTTCACCGTCTCGCCGACCTCAGGATTGGTCGCGATGACCAGCCCCACCGCTTCCTGCAGCGACATGGCTGAGGCCCCGCCGCTCAGGCCCATCCCGGCGACCAGGGCGGTGCTGACAAGCAGGCTCGTACGACGAAACGAAAACACTCGAAACTTCATGGAATCCCCCAAGCAGGTTACACGCCGCTGGTCAGCGGCCGGCAGACGGTCAACGCTAACTCCTAGTAAACGCTGTACTAAGATTGTGTCCCTTTTGATTTAGTACCAGATTTGGGGCTGGGCCGCATCAGGTTTTTTACCGTTCCGACAATGCGGTATCCCTCGCCTTGAGGATCGGCTTCAGCAGGTAATCTAGGACTGTTTTCTTGCCCGTGAGGATGTCGACCGTCGCCGTCATGCCGGGGATGATCTGCAGCTGGCCGCCGTCCTTGCCGATCAGAAAGTTCCGGTCGGTGCGCAGGCGGACGCGGAAAAACAGCTCCTTGCGCTCGTTCTCGATGGCATCGGCGCTGATCTGCTCCACCTTGGCGTCGAGGCCGCCATAGATGCTGTAATCATAGGCGGTGATCTTGATCTTGGCCGGCTGGGCGGGGGCGATGAAGCCGCGATCCTGCGGCCGGATCTGGGCTTCGATCAGCAGCGTGTCCTCGATCGGCACGATCTCCATCAACGCCTCTGCCGGCTGCAGAACGCCGCCCAGTGTATGGATCTGGATCTGTTTTACCGTGCCATAGACCGGGGAAAGCAGGTTCTGGCGGCCCGCTTCCTTCTGCGAACCGGTCAGCAGCTGGGTGACCGAGGCGAGCTCGGCCCGGTGCTGCGAGAGCTGCTGCGCGGCATCGGCGCGGAAGGTGGCGTCGATCTCCTTCAGCTTCGCCTCGGCTTCCGCCAAAGCGGCGCGCGCCGGCGCGCGGGACGCCTCCGCGTTGGAGATTTCGGACTGATAGCCCTGCACTTCCTGCTGCGCCCGCAGCAGGTCGACCTTGGAAGAGATGCCGGTCTTGACCAGGGGTGCCAGGATGTCCACCTGCTCCTGCGCGATGGCCAGGCTTTTGCGCGCGGTCGAGACCTTGGTGTCGATCTGCCTCAATTCCTGCTGCTTGGTTTCGACCTGCGAGCGCAGCGTCACGCGCTGCGATTCTACCTGTTGCTGCCGTACCACAAACACTGACTTTTCGGTCTCGGCAACTTCGGGCGCCTGGGTCAACAGCTGCGGCGCGAACTTGATCTCCTCCGGATCGGCGACTCCGGCGAGCTCGGCCTGGAGTCGCGCCGAGGCGGCAAGGCCGGTCCAGTAGCGCTGCTGCAGCTCGGCCATGTTGGTGGCGAGCTGGGTGTTGTCGATGACCGCGACCACGTCGCCGGCGTTGACGATGTCGCCCTCGCGCACCTTGAGGTCGAGGATCACGCCGCCCTTCTCGCTCTGGATCACCTGGGTCTGGCTCGAGGGGATGACCTTGCCTTCGCCGCGCGTGATCTCGTCGAGCACGGCGAAATTCGCCCAGATCAGGCCGACCGCGACGATGCCGATGACGGCGAACAGCAGCAGGTGGCCGAACAGGCGCGTGCCCTCGCGCTCCGTCTCCGAGGGATCGATCCACAGGTCCCGGTTGGTCAGCGACATGATCTCACTTCCGTCCTTCTCGGCCGAGGCGCTATTCGCGCGCCTGCACGCGGCCGCCCATCAGCGCTTCGAGCACGCCGGCCTTCGGGCCATCGGCCACGACCTTGCCGCGGTCGAGCACGATCAGCCGGTCGACCAGGGCCAGCATGGAATGGCGATGCGTCACCAGCACGATGGTGCGGCCCTTGGCGATAGCGCCCAGGCGCTGCTTGAACGCGGCCTCGGTGCTGTTGTCCATCGAGCTGGTCGGCTCGTCGAACATGAGGATCTGCGGGTTCAACAGCAAGGCCCGCGCCACCGCGACCGCCTGGCGCTGGCCGCCCGACAGCATCCGGCCGTTCTCGCCCACCGGCATGTCGTAGCCCAACGGATGCTGGCGCACGAACTGGTCGACGCCGGCCATAGTCGCGGCGCGGATCACCGAGGCCTCGTCGACATAGGGCGCGCCCAGGGTGATGTTGTCCTTGACCGAGCCGAAGAACAGATGCGGATCCTGCAGCACGCAGCCGATGTTCTGCCGGAGGTCGGTCGGGTCGAGCTGGCGGATGTCGGTGCCGTCGACCAGCACCGCGCCCTCGTTCGGCTCGTAGAGGCCGAGGATCAGCCGCTCGATGGTGGTCTTGCCGGAGCCGATGCGGCCCAGGATGCCGACCCGTTCGCCCGGCTG